>JABGRQ010000064.1 GCA_018648225.1 Chloroflexota bacterium | reverse complement strand
CTCATGCTTTTGATTTTATCACCATCCAAACATTCTGTCCCGATCATGCACTAGTTTGATCTTCGAAATCCAGGGCGTTGTCGCCGGTCAGGCCGCCGTCTACAATGCCAGATATGCTGCCGCCCGGTTTGAAGATGAAGTTATCTTGTTCGGTGCCTCCGTACAAATTCTCAATATGCTCAAAGGGCGTGATGTCCTGCAGGGTGCCGCCGTTCGCTGAGTCGATCTGCCAATCATATTTCCAATCGGGGCCGTATAAAGAATCGGTACCGCCAGCACCATCTAATAATCCTGGCATTTCCCCAAAGTAATAATAGGTTTCCCCATCGTTGCCCAAAAATGAAGTTTTGATGATATTGAAAATATCGTCCAAATCACCGGCGATCAAATTTTCAAATTGGCTGAAATTCAGGCCGGTGGTCGAGCCTGCGCCTGTGTCGGTCAGGTTCCAAATCAAATTCAGGTCGCGCCCGTTGAGGGTATCCTCCCCGCCGCCGGCATTCAACACCCCGCTCAACAATCCCAAATAACCAATATCAAACGTATCATCCGCCTCACCGCCGGTGATATTCTCAATCGAGGTAAAGACTGTCGTCTCGATCAGTCCTGCATCCGTGCCAGAGATGGTAAAGCTCGTATCATCGTTAGCCCCCTTGATCGAGTCCGTTCCAGCCCCGCCGCTAAAGGTGCCATCCAGCTTGCCGTCATTAGCAAACCAGAAGGTATCGTCTCCCGTGCCACCGGTCAGATTTTCGATCTTGGCAAATTCAACGCGTTCCCACTGAGTCAGCCAATGTGCTTCGCTGACCGTGCCCAGGCTCAAGATCACAATGCCAGTGCCCAATTTGGCGTTCTCAGCGCTATCAGCTAATTGGATGACATTCGGGTCAGCCGTCGGGACTATATAATAGAAGGTCTCATTTACCAGACCGATACTTGAAGTACTGCCCGCTGAAGCGTGGTAGAAAACTTTATCGCCCAGAGCCAGGCCGTGCGCCGCGCCAAAATTGATGGTATTGGCGTCGGCATCAATCGCCGTGGAAATATCGAAGGTGCCAACGACCGGCACTTCATAAATTACCTGCCCGCCATTATCATCGGTGATTCGGAAATAGGTGCTGGCGGTAACTGCTGCCAGGGTATCGCTCCCGCCTTCGCCATCCACAGTAACCGAATCGCCAGCGGTATCGAAGCCGCTGTATGTGACTACCTGATTTCCGGAACGCGTCACCTGCCGATTGGCGATATCAACCACGAAGCTGTCCACACCGCTGGTGCCGAAGACCGTCAGGTGATCGTCGCCGCTGCCGCCGTTGACCGTAACAGTCAATGCGCTTGCGCCGCTCAGCGTCACCTTGAGGGTGTCGTCGCCATCGTTGCCAGTGAGCACATCCGCGCCGCCGTTGCCGGTCAGCACATTATCGTTGGCGTCGCCGGTCAGGGTGTCGGCCAAGCTCGTGCCGATGACTTCTTCAACACCGCTGACCAGGCCGCCAATAGAGGGAGCGCTGCCGGTTGTCAGATTAACCGTCACCGCGCTGGTGCGGTTGGAGTAATCCAGAATATCCGAGCCAGAACCGCCAGCCAAAGTCCCGCTGATACTGCCAGCGTCGCGCAATACGAAGGTATCAACTTTGGTCGCGCCGCTCAGGTTTTCAAATGAAACAAAAGGCAGCGTGCTATCGGTGGTCGTCAGGATACCACTATTGGTTCCAGTGATGTCAAAGGTTGTGGCCGCATCCGGGCCAACCAGCGTATCCGTACCGCCGCCGCCATCCAGACCCAGCGTTTCAACAACATCATAAGTAACACGCTGGTTGCCGTTGCGCGTAAAGCTGGCGTCAAATTGGATCGTGTCATTCCCCGAGGTGCCATGCACAACCAAAGTATCATCGTCGGCCGGGTTCATACCGGCGAGAACGCGCTCAGCTGTTTCCGCGATATCTGGCTCGCCGCCCTGTACGCTCAGGTCTACGGCCCCGCTCCCCGCGAGATAGACATCGAAGGTATCGTCCAATTTATCCGACCCGGCCAGGGTTACGCTGGGGCTATCGTCCAGCGTGATCGTGGCCGTAGACATAAACACAAAGTCGCGGATGATGATCGGGGCGCTGTTGCCGCTGATCGTGATGTCGCCGCCCAGTCCGGTATCGCCATCACCGTCGGGGCGCAAGGTCAGCGGGTTCGTCCAGCCGCTGATCGAGAACGCTTCAGTATACAAGGCCCCGGCTTCAAAGTAGATCGTGTCGTCATCCAAGATTTGCGTCTTGGCGTAATTCAGCGCATCCTGAATCGGGGTCGCCGAAACCACACAATTGGTCTTGCCGCTGCAATCCCCGCCGCTAGGCAAATAAGAATGCTGGACACCGGAAATATAAAAATAGGGATCGGGGATGGTGACTTCAAAAATGGGTTCGACTTTAACAGAGACAGGTTCAGCGGACTCCGTTAGAGCGGGTTCCTGTTCTTCAACATCTGCCTGTTCCCCAGGAGATTCAACCAACTCATCTTCGCCGCTATCACACTCGCCATCCGCGGCATCTGTTTGATCCGCAGTGGAAGATGAGTCAGATGGTTCGCAGACATCCATCACAGCGAGAGGTGTTTCAGATTCAACAACAACGGACTCAGTTGAATCACCAGAATCCGTCGAAGGGGTATCTACTAAAGGATCAGTTGTAACAGGGGAATCACTGGGAGTTGTATCCGTTGAAAGCTCCGTCTCAACAGTGGGATCAGGGAGGGGCGTTTCGTCTAGCGAAGAATCAACAACTTCAGATTCGGCGACAACCTGGGTATCGCTGCCGGGTGCAATCGGAGCATCATCCCCAGCGTGAACAACTTGCAGCGGTGTCACTATAAAGAGAAACGTGGCAAGGACAACCAAAAGGTTTTTTATCTGAAGCCGTGGCCGTTGATAATCAATGGGGTGCTCGTTCTTGCCAATCTGATAATTCTGCTTTGCAAATTTCAATTTATATTCTCGGTGGTTTGTCTAGACAAAAAACCTAATTGATCGAAAGCTATCTATTCGCCAAATATTCTTGTGACAAGCGCAAAGGATAAGCAGCCGTCTGCAAGTAAGCAAACGACCAATTATCTCTGTTTATTAATTTGGACACATTATGTCCATAATACCACATATTTAGCATCTCCCTATAGTACCTGGATACCACAAATAAAAAGAGGTACGAAATAGCGCCCTCATTCACACACTGAGAAAAAGCCGAAAACCAAATACTGTTAAGGCCGTTGGCTTAAGGTAATCTTCATTTCAAACCCTTCGCCAGTTGCTGATCGGTACCCTTGAACTATAAGCAGGTCACCCGGTCGATACTCAATGAGTATCTTATTTACCTGATCGGCGGTGTCAATAGAATGCCCGCCAATAGAATAGATTTGATCACCGAATTCCAGGCCAGCGTCTTCGGAAGTGCCATCGGATACGCAATTGGCCAAGGCGCTGCCGGTCAGGCCAAAAACCAGCTGGGAACTTTTTCATCATTTCAAACGTTTATAGGCTATTACTCACCTGTAGACTTCCTGAGGAGATTAGCATGTCTCGCAAAAACACTTACACTTATTTCGCGGTTTTCACAGCCCTGATACTGGCAACGCTGGCCTGCGGGCTAGGTGCCCGCGTCGAGAATCAGGCGCCCACCCAAAAATCCGAGCCGCCGCTGCTGGAAGAGTATCCCGTTGAGGAGCAAGAATACTCCGCGAGCGAGTCCGAGAGCCGCGCTCCCGCGGGAGAAGCGCTATCCGATTCATCTGCCGCATCCATCCCGCAGCCCTCTCCAGTGGCAACCGCCATGCCGCTCAATCCGCCCAACGACCAGAGCTACGCCGATATGTTTTTCGAGAATTACGGCGTGAATCCTTTTGTGGATACCGAAGACGATCACTACTCTACCTTTGCGCTGGATGTGGATACCGGCTCATACACTCTGGCCCGCAGCTACCTGGAGCGCGGCGTCATGCCGGATAAAGATGGCATCCGGGTAGAAGAATTTATCAACTACTTCGAGCAGGGCTATGCGTATCCCCCCGATGGGCAGGCCTTCGCCATTCATCTGGATGGCGGCGCGGCACCCTTCACCGAGAACGATCGCTACCAAATGCTGCGCGTGGGCGTGCAAGGCTATGCGGTATCTCCTGAAGAACGCAAAGATGTTTCACTGACCTTTGTCATTGATGTCTCTGGCTCAATGAATATGGAGAACCGCCTGGAACTGGTCAAGCAGGCCTTGGCATTACTGGTGGAGCAATTGCGCCCCAGCGACCGGGTCAGCATTGTGGTCTACGGAACGACTGCCCATGTGGTGCTGGAACCCATCCGCGGGAATGCGTACGGCACGATTATAGAAGCCATCAACGCCCTGCAACCCGAAGGCTCCACCAATGCCGAGGCCGGTCTGCGGCTAGGCTACGAGCAGGCTCTACGGGCTTTCAATCCGCGCGGCATCAACCGGGTAATTCTGTGTTCAGATGGCGTTGCTAATGTGGGCAACACTGGCGCCGAATCGATCTGGGAGCAAATTTCGGCCTACGCCAGCGAAGGCATCACCCTGACCACGGTCGGCTTTGGGATGGGGAATTATAACGATGTGCTGATGGAACAATTGGCCGATAATGGCGACGGATTCTACGCCTATGTGGATACCCTGAAAGAAGCGGAGAAACTATTCGTAGAGAATCTGACCAGCACCCTGCAGGCGATTGCGCTGGACGCAAAAATTCAGGTGGAGTTTAACCCCGAGGTGGTAGCCCGCTACCGGCTGGTCGGCTTCGAGAACCGGGATATTGCCGATGAAGCTTTCCGCGACGACAGTGTGGATGCCGGTGAAATCGGCGCCGGGCACAGCGTTACGGCGTTATATGAAATCAAACTTCACGAAGACGCACAAGGACGCATCGCCAGCGTCTTCCTGCGCTGGGAAGACCCCGACACGCATCGAGTGACAGAACTCAATCAGAATTTCACCGTCGCCGATCTGGATACGGCATTTGATAAAACCTCACCCTATTTCCAATGGGATGTGGTGGTTGCCGAATTCGCCGAAATTCTGAGAGAAAGCTATTGGGCGCAAGGCAGTTCTTTTAGCGAGATTCTGGAAGAAGCCCAACGAATAAGCTGGTATCTGGACGATAGCGCCGAAACACGCGCATTGATCGAAATAGTGCAGCAGGCTGAAGCGCTGGCCAGAGAGTAAGTAAAAAAAATACACCTTCTCAAAACAGCAAGTCCCTGATATGATGGTGGGCTTGCAACACGACCTCGGTCTGAAAGCCGGGGTCGTTGCATGTGTCAAAGACCAGAGAAACTCACTACAAAGACACGAGGACACAAGTTTTTTTCGGTTTCTTCGTGTCTTTGTGTCTGTGTAATAAACAATTGATAATAGTTACGGCTTGTCTCGTCTGGAGCTTGCCGATAAGGAAGTTCGTAAAAGTATGCAAATAGAACGAACCGATCTTCGTAATATTGCCATCATCGCTCATGTTGACCACGGCAAAACTACACTGGTTGACGGCCTACTCCGGCAGGCACTCGTTTTCCGTGAAAACCAACAAGTTGTTGAGCGCGTGATGGATTCCAATGATCTGGAGCGCGAGCGTGGGATTACCATCCTAGCAAAGAATACTGCCATTGAAGTTTGGGATTCTGAGAACGAGCAGATGGTTAAAATCAACATCGTCGATACGCCCGGCCACGCCGATTTTGGCGGCGAAGTCGAGCGCGTGATGAATATGGTGGATGGCGTGCTGCTACTGGTGGATGCCGCCGAAGGCCCCATGCCCCAAACCCGTTTTGTGCTCAAAAAAGCCCTCGAAATGGGGCATCGTGCCATTGTCGTCATCAACAAAGTCGACCGTACCGGCGCAGACCCCGAACAGGTACTCAACCAAACCTTTGACCTGTTCGTTGAACTGGGCGCCAATGATGTGCAAACCGACTTTCCGGTCGTTTATGCCAATGCTGTTACCGCTCAGGCAAGTCTGACGCCCGAACTCGGCGGTGATTTACAGCCATTGTTTGAAGTGATTTTGCGCCATATCCCTGGGCCAAGCGTTAATCCGGACGCGCATCTGCAAATGTTGGTCACCACACTTGGGTACGATCAATATCGCGGCGTGACCGCTGTTGGGCGGATTTTTGCAGGGCAAATCCATGCCGGGCAAGAATTGGTTCGGATTCAATCCGATGGCACAATGATCCCTGAAAAAGCGCGCTACCTGTATATCCATCAGGGTTTGGAGCGCATCGAAGTCGATCAGGCTCAGGCTGGGGAGATCGTAGCCCTGGCTGGGCTTGAAAATATCGTTATTGGTGAGACACTTGCCGATCCAGAAAACCCGGTAGCGCTGCCTACCATCCACGTTGAAGAGCCAACCGTACACATGGCTTTTAGCATCAACACATCGCCCTTTGCAGGACGCGAAGGACGCTGGAGCACATCCCGCAAACTACGTGAGCGCCTTTTTAATGAACTGCGTGCCAATGTCGCTCTGCGTGTTAATGAAACCGCCAGCGCCGATACCTTCATGGTTTCAGGACGCGGCGAGCTGCATCTGGCCATTCTGATCGAAACTATGCGCCGCGAGGGCTACGAATTCCAGGTTTCACGCCCCAATGTCATTCTGAAACAAGATGAAAATGGAAAAACCCTGGAACCCTTTGAAGACGTTTTCATCGAAACCAGCCCCGAGACAGTTGGTGTAGTGGTTGAGATGCTGGGTTCCCGCCGAGGACAGATGCAAGATATGCGCAATACCCAGGATAATAACGTGCAGATTAAATTCCTGGTGCCAACGCGCGGTCTATTGGGTTTCCGCTCGCACTTTCTGACTGCCACGCGCGGCTCGGGGGTGATGCACACACTCTTTCACAATTATTTGCCGATAGTCGGAGAAATGAACGGGCGCTCTTCCGGTTCGCTGGTGTCCTGGGAAGATGGTGTCACAACAACCTTCGGACTGAAGA
The DNA here is from genome assembly GCA_018648225.1 of Chloroflexota bacterium. NCBI lineage: Bacteria > Bacillati > Chloroflexota > Chloroflexota bacterium. The sequence goes on along the minus strand of JABGRQ010000064.1, from coordinate 42,926 downwards.
GTGCTGAAGAGCGCGGTATATTATTTTGTGAACCGGGCATGGAAGTATATACCGGGATGGTGGTTGGCGAACATCAACGCACGGGTGATCTGGATGTGAACGTCTGCAAGAAAAAACATCTCACCAATATGCGTGCCGCTGGTTCTGATATTGAAGTGCGCCTGACACCGCCGCGTCGCATGAGCCTGGACGAAGCCATTGAGTATCTGTCAGATGACGAACTTCTCGAAGTCACCCCCCAAAATTATCGCATCCGCAAACAGATTCTTGATGCCAAAGAACGCGGCCGACTTGCGAAAAACACCAAAAAAGCAACCGTTGGCGTATAGCCTCTGTAAGGAGTAAATGATGAATCAACAACAAATGGTCCAGGATAACCTGGTCGTTTCAATGGAATACACCCTGAGCGTTGATGGCGAAATCGTTGCATCAGCCGATAGCAATGACCCCATCCAATTCATCCAGGGCATGGGCAATATCATCCCTGGCCTGGAACGTGAAATAAATGGTATGACGATCGGTGAAAGCAAAAATATTACACTGACCCCCGAAGATGGCTATGGCGAGTATGATGATGAAGCTTTTGCCGAAGTTCCCCGCGACGAAATCCCCGATAATGTCCCCCTTGAAATTGGCACCGCCATCGAAATGGAAGACGAAGAGGGTAATTATCTGGAAGCCGTGATTGATGAAATCGCAGATGACTATGTGGTACTCGATTTTAATCATCCCCTGGCAGGGCAAGAGCTGCACTTTGCCATCAAAGTGATTGCGCTGCGAGACGCTACCGAAGAAGAGCTAGAACACCAGCACGTACATTTCGAGGGGCACGAGCATTAACCCTAACCCCTCTCCCAAATTGGGAGAGGGGGGATAAGTTTCAGAATTCCTATGGGCGAAGGGTGTTCAGTGCCCAATATTTCTGTATCACTTCGAGCAATTCACTCGCCTCCACTTCCACATGATTTTCCGGGTCGGGGCCGTGGCGGATATTGAAAGCGTCTACATCGGAGACAAATGGCTCCCACGAAGAAGGCCATTCCCAGAAGGCGTAGTTCAAGCCGCGTTTTTCGAATAAGCTCATCTGGTCATCCATGAATTGCGCCAAATCCGGATTCCAGCGCGTGCCGCCAAATTCATTAATCACCACCGGAACACCGTACTCAGCCTGATATTCATCCACTGTGGCAAGCCACTCATCCAGCCAGGCACGATCAAATGTATCATTTACATTGTCCCAATCGAGATCATAAACTCCGGGGTAGGTGTAAGGTTCATCGGGGGATTGATGCGTGTACACATAAGGCATATATTGATGCGCCGCGTAGACCGTGCGCGCATCGCCGGTCGGCTTCAGATAAGGCAGCCAATTCACGGCGCTGTAACCCATCCCGCCAATGATGATGGGAGTTTCGGAATCGACCTCGCGGATGGCAGCAGAAATCCGAGGGTATAACTGCCCCCAATCGTAGAGCGAGCCGCCATATTGATCGAGAAATTCTTCCGGGTCCCAAATATCCAGATTATCGTATAAAACATGCGTGCCGACCTCATTGGCATTGGGTTCCACCATCAGATCGTAGCCAACCACAATCGGGTTTTCCCGATAATGCTCGGCGGTGGCGCGCCACATCTCCACCCAGGCATCTTGCGCGGCCTGGTCGCCCCACATAGAGTCGTTCAAATATTCCTCACCGAACCAGTCGCCAACTTCGTCCCAGAAAAAGGTAAATTCGGTACGCCCCGGCCCGGTGCGAAAGCTGATTACGGCATAAAGATGAGCATTGGCAGCCATCTCGAGCAGGTTGTCCATATTTTCCAGCACGCCATCATCTAACACATACGGCGGTTCAACTGTAAAAACGCCGGGCACTGAAAAGTTGACATAGTTCGCCCCTAGCGCCGCCAGACGGTCAAAATCGGCCTGGGTTAGCGGCGGTCCCACCGGGCCGGGGCCAATTTCTTCCGTGCCGACCAACTCTGGGTACACGCGCCATTGATGAATATTGGCGCCGCGCAACTGCGTTCCATTTGTCCACAATGACCATTTATCAAAATTTTCATCACTATCCCCGGCTTGCGCGGCGATCTCCCCACTGATGAGAAAGACAAATAGTAGAGAAAGCACAAACAAGCGATTCTTGCGGCGCATAACAGCCTCCTGTTCAGCAGTTCGTTCAGACCAAAAACAACACCGCCACCCCCGAAATAGCGATAAGTGTACCAACAATGGCCCCCCAACCATAGCGCTCTTTGAATACGAAATAGCTGATCGGCAGTAGAAAGACCGGGGGCAGGGCCATCAGGGTGCTGGCAACGCCGACTTCGGAATTCTGAATCGCCAACATCGAAAACGAAACTCCCAGAAATGGCCCCGCAAAGGAACCCAGTAAAATGAAAAGCAAACCGCGGCGATTGCGGTAGATGGTTTGTACAGTCTCTTTGGCCTGGCGCTGTATGATAGTGATCGTCCAGAGCACTACTGCGGCGCTGATCATGCGAATGAGATTAGCTGAGATGGGCGAGAATTCGCCACTCACGCCAGGTTTTGCTAACACCAACCCGGCAGCCTGCCCAACCGCACCGCCCAGGCCATAGAGAATGCCGCGGGCATAATCGGGGTTGGCGGTTTTATTGGCACCGTTACGCTCCAGCACCACCCAGGCCACACCGGCCAAAGTTAACCCAATGCCCAAAAACTGCACCCAGCCCATTTGTTCGCCAAGGAACAGCCAGGCCAGAAATGTGGCAATGATAGGCGCAAGGCTCATCATCAGCATAGAGAGACGCGGCCCGATCCACACAAAGGCCTGAAAGAGAAAAATATCGCCCAGTACCAGGCCAACCACACCGGAAAGCCCCAGCCATAGCCAGCGGTGCGATCCGGCCTGAAGCGGCAACGGAGTACCCAGCGTAATCCAATGCGTGATGCTGAGAAAAATAATCGCGATCAACAACCGCGTGCGATTGAGAATCATCGAGCCAACGCGGCGTCCGCCAAGGGTGAGAAAAGTTGATCCAAAAGAAAAGGCCAACGATGTGGCCAAAGCTGCAAGTTCACCAATCATATGGGGTTCCAGGTCAGGGGTTAAAAGTAGGCGGTTAGAATCCGTAGGTCATCGGTCGTCGGTTTCGTTGCCCATAAATTCTTCGGCGGTGGCGTGGCCGGGCTGGCTGATGCCTTCACGTCGAATAACTTTCCAAAGGGTAAGGGTTAGAATCTTAATATCCAGCCATAGCGACCAGTGATCCACGTACCACACATCCAAACGGAATTTATCTGCCCAGGTAAGGGCGTTACGTCCATTGATCTGCGCCCAGCCAGTAATGCCCGGCAGCACAGCGTGGCGACGCGCCTGATTGGGGCTATAACGTTCCAGGTATTGCACCAGCAAGGGACGTGGCCCGACCAGGCTCATTTTTCCGGTGAGTATGAGCAAGAATTCGGGGAGTTCATCGAGACTGGTTGCCCGTAATATACGGCCCAGACGCGTCAGGCGCTGCTCATCGGGGAGCAGTTTCCCCGCGGCGTCGCGTTCATTCGTCATTGTGCGGAATTTATAGAGCTTGAATAATTCACCGCGATATCCAGGCCGGGTTTGGGAAAATAGAACCGGGCGGCCATGATAAATACGTACCAACAAGGCCACCAACAATAGCAGCGGCGAGAGTACAATGAGACCGGGAATGGTTAGCAGCAGATCGAATATGCGCTTGGAAGGTGGAATTCCAGGGGGGAAAATCATGGGGCGATTTTATCACCAATACGCGCAGGCGACAGTCCCATTGAAAATAATATCGTATACCCCATCACCTGATATCGCCTCGGCATCCTCCGCCTGCGGCTGCGAATTTATGAGGAAAAAATCAGCTCCTCTTTGCCAGATAATTTATCCAGAATGCGCTGCTCGACAATATCAAGATGATTTTTTTTATTTACAAAATCCAGATCATCCGATTGGATCGTCAGTACCGGGCAAATATCAAAGCTGTCCAACCAATCCACATAAAAAGATTCCAGCAACGAGAGATAATCGGCGGTAATGCCAGTCTCCATCGCGCGGCCGCGCTGCCGAATGCGCTCAATCAACACCGGCACCGGGGCTTTGAGATAAATTAGCAGGTCGGGCGAGGGCAAGCTCGCCGTGACCAATTCAAACAAGCGGCGGTAGGCCTTGTAATCTCGTTCGCTGAGGTTCTCAAGATGGTGCAGGGCGCGAGCGAAAATGTAGGCATCTTCATAAATGCTGCGATCGGCAATTGTAGATTGGGGATCGTGCGCCAATTCGAGATGCTGCTCGGCGCGATGCCCAAGAAAGAAAACCTGCAAATGGAACGACCACTGGCGCATATCGGCGTAAAAATCAGAAAGATAGGGGTTGTCCGAAACCGATTCGAAAGCCGTGCGCCAGCCCAGACGTTGCCCCAGCCGTTCGGTGAGTGATGTTTTTCCAGCGCCAATATTTCCAGCGACCAGAACAAGATGTTTTGCCATATCGTCTCCTACTTCAGTTCAAAACCAGCATCCAGCAAAATCTGGCGTAGTTCAGGGCGATGAATTTTCGAAGCACGCCGGGCAGAATGTTCCAGCCAGCCGTATTCCTGGGGAATTGTTGCCGCGCCGCCGGATACCTGCCGCCCGCGGTAGATACCCGTCTCAAGCATCGCCTGATCATAAGCCAGGAGCTGCGCACGATCGTCGGGGTGATACTGCTCCCAATGGAGTACTGCCTCCAACGGCAACCGCGGACGAATACGCGGGGGGCGTTCGGGCCATCCGAGGGTCATGCCACAAAGGGGGAATACCAACCGCGGCAGATTCAACAATTCAATCACCGCTTGCGATTGATTACGAATGCCGCCAATATAGCAGATACCCAGCCCCAGCGATTCGGCGGCCAGGGCGGCGTTTTGCATCACCAAACTGACATCCACCGCGGCAAGCAGAAAACTTTCAATATGGCCGCTCTCATGAGGAGAGCCTTGCATCTCACAGACCCGCTCCAAACGGCTGAGATCGGCGCACCAGGTCAGGAATACCGGCGCCTGTCCAATATGTGCCTGATTGCCGCTCAAGGCCATGAGTTGGGTGCGTTTCTCGGCAGTGGTGGTCACAACCACGCTATACACCTGCAAATTCGATGAGGTTGAAGCGCGCTGCCCCGCGGCAACGATGGTTTCGATCAGGTCAGTAGACACTGGATCGGGCTTGTAATGACGCACCGAGCCATGCTGGTGGATTAACTCAATTACAGAATTCGGCATAGGATTTTCGATTCACAGACTGAAAAAAAGAGTGTGCCAGGCTAACAGCGCCTCGCACACTCAATTTTCTAGATATTCCTGATCAGGCGCGACGCCCACCCTGAAGATCATCTTGCAATTTTTCAAGCGCAGTCCAATCGCCTTTGGCGGCCAAAGCAGCTTGTTCAGGCCAGGTTTCAGGATTCCCCAGGCGAATATTGGCCTCGTCAAGGATTTTCTGCAAGGCGCTGGCTTCGGTTGCGGCCATCTTGGCAAAAGTTGTGATTCCCGCAGCCTGGAAGACACTGGAAATCTTGGGGCCAATGCCTTCGACCTTGGTAAGATCATCGGGAGTAGCTGGCGCTTCGGGTGCAGGAGCAGCCTCGGCGTGGTCAGCGTGAGCGTGAACTTCCACATCCGCACCGCTTCGTCGGGCATTCATCATGGCTGCGAATATCACAATCAACACAACGATCACGAAAATCAACAACCACACCCATAGCGGCAGGCCCGCGCGTTGAAGCAATGCTCCACTCAAAAATAGATTAGCAAACATAAGAACACCTCCATCGGTATAATAAAAATTCTGACCGGCTCGCGGGTTGAATTATACGTGCTTCCCCAAACACCTTATTCGATTATTGAGCCAACTGATATTTATAGTGTACCGGAGAACCACAATTTGAACCAGCGTATTTTTTAAAAGTGTTACGAGAAGGGGGTTTTCGTGATGCTGTGAGCGAGCTTGTTACGCATGAGGAGCGCGGTTCATTTGTCACATACCGGCAACCAAATCTGGAATTTGCTCCCTTCCCCCGGAATGCCTGTACTGGTCAGTTGAATTTCGCCCCGATGGAGTTCAACCAATTCTTTCACGACGGCCAATCCCAGCCCTGTGCCAGGAATGTTATAGGGAATCGCGGCACCGCGAACAAACCGCATGAAGATTTTGGTCTGCTCTTCGGGCAAAATACCAATGCCTGTATCTGTAATACTGATTCCGACGCAAGTGTTTTCCGTTTTTGAGCGTTGGTGCGAGGCAACGGTAATCGTTCCGCCAGCCGGGGTGAAATTGATCGCATTTGTCAACAGCGCGCTGATCATATAGCTAACCATCGCTCGATCGGCTGTCGCAAACGGGATCGTTTCATCCAACACCAGCGACATGGATAATCCACGATCACGAGCAAGCGCCTGGCGGTCTGTAAAGTATTCGGTTAGCAATTGGTTGAGGTCAAAAGGGCTTTTCTTCGGTTGGACTTGTTGCTGTTCTACCCGCGAGACCATTAGCAAATCTTCAATCAACACTGTCAGGCGCTCGGTTTCACGCTTGAGTACATCCAGATATTTTTCAGATGATTCGGGGCGCATAGATAATAGATCATGATTGAGGCGAATATTATTCAGTGGTGAGCGCAGTTCGTGGGAAATGTTGGCGATAAATTCATCTTTGATTTTACTGAGTTTCTCTAACTCCGTGTTCGCTTTCTGCAAGCGGGCATTTAAACCTATCAATTGCTTATTTGCGGCTTCAAGCTTTTGTTGGGCGTGTTTCTTCTCGGTAATATCGTAAAGAACCAGCAATCTACCGGTGATATTCCCCGATTTATCTTCAAGTTGCACGCCTTTGATCTCAAGAGCGCGTTTTTCATCTCCATTGGCAAGTTGAATTTCTATCAGAGAACCATTATTATCAAGATTTTGAAGCTCTCTTTTTTCTACTGGCAATATCATGGACACATCACTTCCAATTACATCCATGTCGTCCAGGTTTATATAAGCTAACGCAATGGGGTTGATATCTACTACGCGTTGCTGTTCATCCAATACCAAAACACCATCATGAATATTTTCAATTAGGACTTCGCGTGCGATGGGGATAATATCAAATAACTGATAACGATATAAGCCCCAGGCAAGGATTAGGTTGCCAATAACAATGGTATAAAAAGTCAGATCTAAATCATTTGGTATCATATTGGGTAACAATGAAAGGAGTATCCCAACATAGGGAAATAAAATACCAAACAGAAGGGTTGCAATTTGCCAGCGAAATATCTTGCGCACTGAAAAAAAACGCGCAACGAAAATGAAGATTGCAATTGCAGCAATAATAAAACTATATGCAATCAACAATTGGGTAATTAGCGGCAAAGAGTAGTCCAATAGCAAATTGGATGAAATGAATTTTAGCGAACCTGGGGGGTAGATGAGACGGTGAAAAGGATCGGTATAAACCAACAGGATAAAAATGGTTGGCCAAAGTAATAAAATCGGCCACAAGACTCTAGGATATCGTGTCTGGCGCTGTGAAAACAAAAAACTGGAATATAGCCATGCCAACGGGCCAAAAGCAGTCACAATAAAACGCAAATTACCCCAGAATAGTTTTTTGCTCATATCCGGACTGATTATTTCCAGCATATAAGCAATTACAAATAAATTATCTACCAAGACCAACCCCCACCACGCCAACCTACCCCTTGTGCCACGGTATTTCCAAGTCAACCACAAGACCAGAAGAGATATAGTAATCCCCACAAAATATAGAAGCCTTGAAACCCACATTGCGTTTCCCATCCTGCACTCCAGTAAATCGTAATCGCCTTAACTGACGAAAATACTTTCCCGGTTACTTTGTTACAATATCATACCAAATCATGCGACACTTTGCACTTGGGCTTGCAAAGTGTCGCATGATTTGCATGAACTTTAACCCAAAAACGCCGGACACACTCCGGCGTTTTTGGGTTTCAACATTCGCTATAGCCGCAGGCATAACATTTGCGGCAGCCCTCCTCATTTACCACCGCGGCTTGCCCGCAATCAGGGCAGAGATCACCAATTTTAAAGTTCGGCGGACGGGTTTCATCCACGGCTGGTGTGGGTTGTTTCTCATTCGCATGATGCCCATTACCGTGCTCCGCTTCTTTCCAGGCATATTCATCGAGCGAGTTTTCGAGATATTCGCGCAGAGCCTGCGATACACCATCGGGCAAAGAGCGTACCCGGTTCACACCAAAACCCAGGGATCGGCCACCGCCAATTCCAGAAAGTTGATGAACGATCTCGTTAAGACGTTCACGGGGTTCAATCGGTGAGGCGATGCGTAATAAATACGAAAGCAAGCGCCCAATAGCTTCAGAAACCGCGGCTGTGTCCGAGCCTGCTTTAGCGGTGTTGATGAAAACTTCAAAAGGTTGGTCGCCCCCGTTTTCATTGACGGTCACAAAGGCTTTCCCCAACGGTGTGTTAACATTGTAGGTATACCCCTTGAGACGACGCGGGCGCGGTTTCTTGGTCTCATGCCACAGGACCAATGGCTCTTTCTCGGCGGCAGGCGCAACCATCCGGCCATTTCCCTTCTCGTTTACAGTTGATTGTGTCTCCAGAACTACTTTCTGGCGCGAACCGGTTATATAAACCGTAGTCCCTTTACAACCCAATTCCCAGGCCAATTTATAGGCTGTGGCAACATCTTCTTCGAGCGCGTCTGGGGGAAAATTAATCGTCTTGGAAAGGCTGTTGTCGACAAATGCCTGCAAAGCAGCCTGCATACGCACATGTTCATCCGCGCTAATATCTTGTGAGACGACAAATGTTTCACGCAAGTGCTCGGGAAGCATCTCAACATTCTGGCAACTCCCACTCTCCACCACCCCGGCGACGATCTCCTGATGAGTATCTTCTTCGATACCCGCTTCAAAGAGCGCTTTCTCAAATAAGGGGCTGGTATAAGTGAGTTTCATATCCTTGCCGTTGTCATCCACATGACGGGTATAGGCCAGGGCAAACACAGGTTCGCAGCCATAACCCTCACAATCTGCCACGGTTGCAATTGTGCCTGTGGGAGCAATGGTCGTTTGGGCGGCATTGCGAATGCCATATTGACGAATGCCATCCAGAATCTCATCCCAATCCAGCGTTGGGCGCTCCCAATCCTGATGATAAGGGCTTAGCGGACTGGGCGATTCCCAGGTGAGGTTCTGCGGGTCATAGATACTGCCCGATATTCCAGGGAATGGGCCGCGGTCCCGGGCAAGCTCGATGCTGGTCTTCATAACATGAAAGCGCACAAATTCCATCACCTGAGCGGCAAATTCTTGCCCAATTGCAGAGCCGTAGCGAATACCGGCATGGTACATCATATCGCCCAAACCCATGATGCCCAAACCAATCCGTCGGGCGTTGAGCGCGGCTTTACGCAATTCTGGCACTGCGGGGACATAGGCATTCGCGTCGACGACATTATCCAAAAAGCGCGTAGCGAGTTCTACGGAGTTTTGCAGTTTTTTCCAATCCACATTGCCGTCCGGGCCAAAGTGCTGGGCCAAATTGATTGAACCAAGACAGCAATTCTCATAAGGCCCCAGAAATTGCTCACCACACGGATTTGTCGCTTCAAGCATATAGAGATGCGGTACCGGGTTGCTACGATTTGCGGCATCCAAAAAAAGCACGCCCGGCTCACCGTTATGATGCGCGTGGGCAACGATCTTGTCGAAAAGTTGGCGCGCCCGTACACGCTTATGGGTAATCACAGGAATGCCGGCTGCCTCAGCCTGATCGAGCGTGCCGCTAAAACCGCGATAGGAAGGATGGTCAACATCGGGAAAGCGTAGCGACCATAAGGCATCATGTTCAACTGCTTTCATAAAAGCATCGGTAATGCCCACTGAGATATTGAAATTGGTAATTGCATTTTCATCGGTCTTGCAGATGATAAATTCTTCAATATCGGGATGATCGACGCGTAACACGGCCATATTGGCCCCGCGGCGCGTGCCACCCTGAGCAATTTCCCCAAATGCTTTATCGTACACTCGCAAAAAACCAACCGGCCCGGTGGCCTCACCGGAGGATGTTTTAATTAACGCTCCTTTTGGACGCAGGCGCGAAAATGAAAATCCATTGCCGCCACCCGTTTGCTGGATCAGCGCTGCGTTGCGCAGTGTCTGGAAGATGCCATCGTTCCAGCGCCCCATATCATCACTGAGTGGCAGCACAAAGCAAGCGGCCAACTGTCCCAGGGGAGTGCCTGCCCCTGTGAAGGTGGGTGAATTTGGGAGAAAACGCTTTTCGGCAAGCAGATCATAATATTGGTGCGCCAACTCCGAGGGAGTCCCGCCCCATGCTTCTTCCACCGCGGCAATATTCCAGGCCACGCGCCAGAAGGTCTCTTCCACAGTTTCAACCGGCTGTCCATATTGATCCCGGCGCATATAACGGCGCTTGAAAACCTGATATGAATTTTCCGACAGTTTTATTTGGCGCATATCATCAGGCAATTGCACTTTTTCAATTTGGTGTGTATTAGTCGTTAAAACCATTAAACGCTCCTCTTTGCTCAATAAATCGACTTACCGCTGCCCCCACGTTTAGTTGCTATCGAGTAGGCGGTCAATTTCTGTACGAACGGAAATTAGGTCATCGAGGCCCAAATAGACAATCGCATAACGAATATAGGCGATATGGTCTAATTCTTTGAGTCCCGCGATGACAATATCCCCCACAACTCTTGATGAAACTTCAGCCTTGCCCATCGCCTGCAAGGTGGCTTCGACTTCGCCCGCTAAACGTTGAATATCTGCCGCAGAAACAGGGCGTTTGACACACGAAATACGAATGCCGCGCATCAGTTTTTCACGATCAAATTCCTCACGCGTGCCATCTTCTTTAATCAGCAATGGCGTAGCCAAAATAGGGCGCTCAATGGTGCTAAATCGTTGAGCGCAGGCCAAACACTCGCGGCGGCGGCGAACGCCCCAACGCTTGTCTTTTGTGGTATCAATTACTCGCGAACGTTCTGTCTGACAATAGGGACATAGCATAAGTCACACCCAAAACCAACCCCCATATATGGGGGTGCACTCTTAATCAATCCAAATATATAGTGGTTGAGCGATTTACATTCTAGCACGCCTGAGCTATTACAGCAACCTTTCCGGGGTACTAATTTACCTTAATATATTCTGGAGAGTTAAAGCCTTTAAGATTGGGGGGCCGCCGAGTAGCATGAAATATTGAAAACACTTGCGACAGATGTGAGAGGCTTTCTGAAAGCGTGTCCGAGTTTCGCCTTAAAACCCAGTTCCCCACCATAAACTTGTGGCGGGGAACAAGGGGCAAACAGATGGATAGAGGCTTTGTGAGGAGGAGGCAAAGCCTCTAATTTTTTAGATCAACGAAATATTAATTTGTTACCAGATGGTAAACCTCCGAAGTCTCGAATAATCGAAGGGGTTTTGCCAGTTTTCTATAGGCTTCGGAAACCCATTGTATATGTAGTTAAAAAAAGGCTACGAACGCACGCGGTTACGTAAGAAGGTGGGAATGTCCAGGTCTTCTGTATTGAGCGTGCGCGGTTTAAATTCTTCGCGTTGCGCTTTTTCGGGTACAACCTCACGCTGGCGGACGGCGCGCTCCATGATGTTGCGCGGAATGCCCGAACTCTCGAAGCCGGTGGCAATCACGGTCACACGCAGATCATCGCCCATATCGGGATCGATCACAGCGCCAAAGATCAGGTTCACATCGGGGTGCGCGGTCTCTTTGATGATTGCGGCAGCCTGGTTGACTTCAAAGAGCGTCAGCCCGGGGCCACCGGTGACGTTGAAGAGAATGCCGCGCGCGCCATCAATCGTAATATCCAACAATTGGCTGGAGATAGCTTGCTCGGCTGCATCGCGGGCACGTTCTTCGCCCGAGGCTTTACCTACGGCCATGAGCGCGGCGCCACCCTCGGACATGATGGTGCGCACATCGGCGAAGTCGAGGTTAATCAGGCCAGGGATAGTAATCAGCTCTGAGATGCCCTGAATGCCCTGGCGCAGAACGTCATCGGCAACTTTGAAGGCGTCTTGCAGGCTGGAGCGTTTATCGACAATCTGGAGCAGGCGATCATTGGGGATAACGATAAGTGTATCGGCGTGCTCTTTGAGACCATCAATTCCCAGTTCGGCAGATTTAATGCGCCGGGCGCCCTCAAATGTAAAGGGGCGGGTGACAACGCCAATCGTCAGCGCGCCAATCTCGCGCGAGATTTGGGCGATCACCGAGGAGGCACCCGTTCCGGTGCCACCGCCAATTCCGGCGGTAATAAAGGTCATATCGGAGCCTTTGAGAACATTATATAGCTCCTCGGCCGATTCTTCGGCAGCTTTTTGCCCAACTTCGGGGTCGCCGCCAGAACCCAGGCCGCGCGTTAGCTTATCGCCAATGCGCACCCGGATGGAAGCGCGGGACAGAGCCAGCGCCTGAGCATCGGTATTGACCGCGATGAATTCCACACCTTGCAGGCCTTCATCGATCATGCGGTCAACCGCGTTGCAACCGCCACCGCCAACACCAACCACTTTTATGCGGGCAAATGATTCAGGTTGATTCATTGTTTGCATTTTGTTTTCTCCTCGTTTTGAGCTTTTATGTTAGCGCCTGAGGAAATCTGGAGCACCTGCTTCGTGAAGGCTCAAAAGAATTCCTCTATTCTACCAAAAGCTCCTTCATAATACTGCTGGTCTTTCTTAAAATTTGCTAAGGCAACAATCGCCGCAGCCAGTCCTTCATTTTCATCCAATCTACGTTTTCACCCGAGATGATCGGGCGACGTGAACTGTAAGCACCGACAAATTCACTCATCAGCACAGCCCAACGTAACAAACCAACACTGGTCGCATACGCCGGAGAATCCAGTTGATCGACCATACCGATAATATTCTTGGGCTGGGAAATTTGCACCGGCATCCCCAGCACGTCTTTTGCCAATTGGCGAATCCCTGGCAAATTGCTCACACCGCCCGTCAAGATCATGCCTGCAGGCAGCAAGCCATCGTAACCCGAGCGTTTGATTTCCTGCAAAACCAGGCTAAATATTTCTTCAACACGCGCTTCAATAATATGGGTCAGATCGCCGCGTAAAATTTTTACGGGATCTTTTTCGCCAAAGGGATTGATATAGAAAGCTTCTTCGGGATCAATCTCGCTTTGCAGCGCATGCCCGTGCTTTAGTTTTATCTCTTCGGCTTGCTCAAGCGATAAGTGCAGTCCGTGGGCAATATCGGAGGTGACATGATTGCCGCCAACGCCCAGCACCATCGTGTGCCACACATCGCCATCAATGAAAATTGCCATATCGGTTGTGCCACCGCCAATATCACACACAACCACCCCCATCTCGCGCTCTGAGTCTGAGAGAACTACCTCGGCGGAAGCCAGGGGATTGAGCACAAACTGGCTGGCGTGTACTCCGGCCGCCGCAACGGCCTGACGCAAGTTTTCCACCGTGGCCGCCGCGGCAGTAATCACATGCGTTTCCACTTCCAGCCGGTAGCCGTGCATCCCCGTCGGAACACGAATGCCCCCCTGCCCATCCACAACAAAATCGCGTTGAATCACATGAATCACTTCGCGGTTATGCGGAATTGAAACTGCACGGGCGGCTTCTACGGCTCGCGCAACATCGTCATTACTAATCGTGCGCCCTGATACTCCTACCACACCACGGCTATTCTCCGATGTGATAAATGATCCCGCCAAACTCACCAGCGCCGATTCAATTTCAAGGCCAGATGTGTGTTCAGCTTTTTCAACCGCACGCGCAATGACCGCGCCAGCCGCGTTCAAATCTACCACGCCGCCTTTGCGCATTCCTTTCGAGGGTTCAATGCCCACACCCAAAATTCGCAACTGGTTGTCATTCTCTAAACGGGCAACCAGCGTACAAGTCTTGGTCGTTCCGACATCAATACCAACAATAATTGGCGATTCCATAGCTAAGGCTCCAAACGATAAAACGGAGCATGCAAATACTCCACACTAATTATGGCAGGCTGAATACCTTCTCGATTCAAATGCCGCAACAAAGTATCGTAAATGGCGATTTTCATCTTCACATTATCATCATCCATACCAAAATATACAATCCAACCATGCGGATCGTGCCAGCCAAATCCGTGTTCACCATCATAGAGCAGATCAACACTATCCGGCGCATAATTTCTGATCGACAAAATAGCCGTGACCATTTCCGGTGTCATATAGGGATGTGACTCGCCAGTTTCTTCGACCTCATCCAGGATGATCGGCGCAGGGGGGGGAGTTGATGCGACCACCCGAACCAAAGTACTTGCGTCCCCGCGCGGGGGAAACGCAAATCCCTGAGCATCGACCCACTGCGTTTGACCATCCAACTCCCAAACCAGCACCGGAGCACGTTCTTCAACCGTCACCGTAACCTGGGCAGGAAAACTTACCGTAACGGCGGCAGATGTCAATCCATCGAGGGTGTCAACCAACTGGCTGGCAATCACCTGAGGTTCAACAAGGAAAATTGGCTGGTTGTAAATCAACATCATGCGGCTGATACTATCAGAAGATAGATACACACCGCCCGCAATTTCAACATCTTGCACTCGATACACAGGCGAAGTAAATAAATAATATAAAGCACCCGAAAGCAACAAGACAAACATGAAAGATACCAAACGCCAACCAACCCTGATCGCCGGCACCGCTGGCAGGCGCATCTCGACGCCCGGCGCAGGCAGGGCAATATCATAGCGGCGCTTGACTCTTTTAGCCTTGGCGCGTGAATTCTGTGCCGGAGGTGGAGCGCCGCCTCGCACCATCACCGGAGGCAGCGTGGCACGAACGCCCGACGTTTTTTTACGGCGCGCAACCTGATTGCCCTGTGTATTCCGTTTTTCTCGAACCTGTTTGGCTCGCGGCAGAGTTGCTTCACGCTTCATAGTAGGAGTTATCTTTCACCTTCGTAGCGCCACTGAGTTTGATCGCGCTCAGCGCGACGCTCCACAGCCAGTTCAATCAAGCGATCACATATATCCGCATACGACATGCCGCTGGCTTCCCATAGCTTCGGGTACATGCTAATTTGGGTAAACCCCGGCAGCGTATTGACTTCATTGAGATAAAATTCGCCGCTATCCTTATCCAGCAAGAAGTCTACCCGCGCCATGCCCGCGCAATCAATCACCTGATAAGCACGCACGGCTGTACTACGCATCATTTCAGCCGTTCCGGCGGGGATATCCGCAGGGATAAAGGCTTGCGAACGGTCATCGTGGTATTTGGCATCATAGGAATAAAAATCGGCTTCGGGGCGGATCTCGCCGGGAAGCGAGGCCCGGGGTTGGTCGTTGCCCAAAACGCTGATTTCAATCTCGCGGGCGTTGATGCCGCGCTCAATCAAAATCCGGCGATCAAATTGAGCCGCATCCATCAAACCTTCCAGTAAATCTGCGCGGCTGTAACATTTGCTCACACCCACCGAAGACCCCATATTGACCGGTTTGACAAACACGGGATATGCCAACGAGGCTTCAACCCGATCTAGAATTGCATCCATATTTTTGTGCAGATCGCTGCGCAAACTGAGTACCTCATCCACCACAGGGATATGATGGGCGCGCATCACAGCTTTGAAAACGGCCTTATCCATCCCGACAGATGAACCCAGCACACCCGCGCCAACGTAGGCAACATTTGCCATCTCGAACAGGCCCTGCAATGTGCCATCTTCACCAAAGGTGCCGTGTAGAATCGGAAAATACACATCGACATCGGTGAAGTGTTCAAACTGCTCTCCGTGAGGTGTGCTTTTTATCTGATACAAACCGTTGCGGTTGGGGTCGGGTACTAATGTTACCGGGGTCAAATGATCCAACTTCTCGGCAACAAAAGCATCCAATACGCGTTCGCCAGCCAGCCAGATACCTTCATGCGTGATGCCAATCTCAATCACATCATACTTATTGGCATCCAGGGCTGCCAAAACCGATCGTGCAGACATGCGCGAAACCGCATGTTCCCCAGAACGACCGCCAAACAAAACCGCTACTTTCAATTTATCTGTCATAAGCTTAGTCCAACGGAAGAAAATCTCCCAATAACTCAATTTCCAACTCAAGTGCGATGCCAAATTTCTGCATCACGATCTTGTGTGCTCGCGAGATCAGGGCATAAATATCGCTGGCGCTTGCCTCACCATGATTGACAAAAAAATTGGCGTGCAAGGAGCTAATTTCTGCATTGCCCACGCGGGTGCCTTTAAGCCCTGCGGCCTCTATCAGGCGGCCCGCGAAATCGTTGGGCGGGTTCTTGAACATCGAACCCATGCTCGCACCTGGGGGCTGCGTACGGCGGCGGAATTCGGCATAGTCATCCATTTTTTGCTGGATCACCGCCGGGTCGCCGTGAACAAGGGTAAAGCGTGCCGCTAATACGACCACGTCAATTTTTTCGCGCTTCAATCGGCTGGAACGATACTCGAAGCCCATTTCGCCAACAGAGTAGGTTTTACGCGTACCATTCTGATGCAAGATTTCTGCCATCAAAAAATTTCCAGCCACATCACCGCCGTGGGCACCAGCATTGCCAAAGACAGCCCCGCCAACGGTGCCCGGGATACCCGCCGCCCACTCGAGACCCGAGAGGCTATGTGTGACCGCACGCCGGGCCAGGCTGCCAAAATTTGCGCCAGAACCAGCCCAAACGGTAGGCGGATCCGAAGTTATATCAAATTCTATTTCACGCGCCCGGTTGAGCAGCACAACGCCGCGCACACCGTTATCGCTCACCAGCACGTTTGAACCGCCACCCAACACCCGGAAGGGTAGCTCCAATTCCCACAATTGCTGTGCGGCCTGGGCCAGCGCCTCAACGGAATTGACCACCAAGAGCGCATCGGCCTGCCCCCCCACCCGCGCCGCCGTATAGCGAGCCAAAGAAGCATCGGTTTGGCAGGCAGCGCCAAACAGGGACTGCAAATTTTCATAGATGTGCTTCTTCTCAGTCACCAGCATTAGCTCATTCTCAAGGTTTCGATCGCGGGCAAACCCGCCAGTAAATCTGCATTAATTTGGGTAGCATCGCCTGCCGAGAGCACCAGAACGACATCACCTGTTCGCAAGTGGTCACTCAAATACGCAACCGCGGCATCTAAATCGGGCACATAGTGGGCGCTTTCGCGCTGCAACGCCGTCACAAATTGCGCCGACGAGAAATTCGGATCAACGGCTTCGCGGGAACGATAAATTTCGGTGATCAATATCTGATCGGCTTCGTCAAAAGCGGCAACAAATTCATCGAAAAGCAATTTGCTGCGTGAATAGGTATGCGGTTGCCAGATTGCCCAAATTCGATGGGCTGGATAGCGGGCGCGGGCAGCAGCGAGCGTGGCGCGGATCTCGGTGGGATGATGGGCATAATCATCGATCAGCGTAATGCCGTCAATTTCGCCAACCACCTGGAAACGGCGGCCAGCCCCGATGAACTCGCCGAGTCCCTGGGCGGCTTCTGCCACAGAGAGTTGCATCTGATCAACAACCGCCAGAACTGCCAGGGCATTGGCAACATTATGCTGCCCCGGCACTTGCAGCGAGATTTGCGCCAGTTTTTCGCCATTGTGCAGCGCCGTGAAGTCAAAACCACCGCGTGTGTTGGAGTGCATATTTTCAACAGCATAATCCGCTGCGCGGGAAGCCAGTGAATAGGTTCGTTTTTGGATAGCGTTGACGGCGGTGTAAATTTCTGCAGCGCCGGGATCATCTTCAAAGGCTAGTAAAACGCCATCGGATGGCAGAAGCCTCACAAAATCCAGGAAGGCTTGCCGGAAACTCTCCGGGGTGGGGAATATATCGGGGTGGTCGTGTTCCACATTGGTGATCACCGCGATGCGGGGCTTCAATCCCAGGAACATATAATCATATTCGTCAGCTTCAATCACAAAGGCCGGGCCATCTCCGGCGCGGGCGTTGACTCCCAAATTAGCAATATCACCGCCGCAAATAAAGGAGGGTTGTTGCCCTAAATAAGTGAGTACCCAAGCCAACATGGCGGTGGTGGTGGTTTTGCCGTGCGATCCGGCGACTGCCACGCCTAAACGATCTTCCATGAGGCGGCCCAGAAAATCGACGCGCTTCAGAACGGGGATATTGACCCGGCGCGCGGCCAACACCTCGGGGTTGTCATCCGGTATGGCCGATGAACGAATCACCAGATCGGGCGCGGTAATATTCTCGGCGCTGTGTCCCTGATAGACACGCGCCCCAGCCTTTTCAATAGCTTGCGCCAGCGGGGAATATTGCAGGTCGGAGCCGCTAACCGTGTAGCCGCTCTCCAGCAGAACCCGGGCAATTGCCGAAAGGCCTGTGCCGCCAATCCCGATAAAGTGAACGTGCTGTGTCATTAGATAAACACCACCAATACAAATAGAAAAGCCAGACCCACGGCAATGTAAATGCCATACGGTGTGGAGCCAATCAGGGCCGGGAACATGCGTCCCACCATTGCGATAGCTGCCTGCCCAACTTCTGTAGTGGCATCCGGAGCAATGATTTTCTCAAATGGATACCCGGCATGTGCGAGATAGAACCACAAAGTGCCAAAGATTAGATAGCCGTTGATTGCGCCTAGGAATATACCCAGAAGAGAATCGGAAATGCGCTCTCTACGCGCGGCGCCAGACAGGCGCGAAATTTTGGGCGTTTGATAACCGAAGAATACCAGCATACCCACGATAAATACGCGAATCCAGAATTGCCGAAGTGTTCCATCTGGCATTATTCCAGTGTCTTTCAGTATTAATGTTTCAAGAATCGTGATCAAAAACAAGGCCAGAACCACACTAAAACTGACCAGCGCTTCCGTTGCCCAGCCGCGCATAAAGCCGATGATGGCAAAAAGGATGACAAATAAATAGAACATAAACAGCAAACTTACCATAGCGATTACTCCAAATGATTGCTTTGCTGAGCAAGCTGATGCAATATCTCTGCAATTGCGGCGGCAGCATCTGGCCGCGCCAGCGCCCGCATCGCCGTACTCATTTTTTGGCGGCGATTTGCATCCTGCATGAGTTCGCGCACCAGATGAGCTAGTTTCTGCGGCAATTCATCATCCGACAGGATCACCGCGGCCTCGCGCTGTGCCAAATAATCGGCATTCACTTTCTGATAGCGCCAGGCATACGGATAAGGCACCAAAATGGCCGGAAGTCCAAAAACGGGAAACTCGCCCAGTGTTGATGCGCCGCCGCGGGCAACAACCAGATCGGCAGCGGCAAGAGCAGCACCCATTTCGTCATGCAAATAGGGGTGTGCATGATAACGGGATGCCAGATGGGGCGCCAACTTGTCGCGGGCAGCCTCGGCTTCTTCCCAGTTAGCTGTGCCGCTGATATGCACAATCTGCATTTTAGCAAGCAAATCGGGGAGGGCAGCAAATAAAGCCCGGTTGATCGAACGCGCACCTTTGCTACCGCCAAAAACCAACAAGGTTGGCAAATCTGCTTGCAGGCCGAGGGCAGCCTGCGCTTTTGAACGATCCCAATTAATCAAATCATGGCGCACGGGATAGCCGGTTTCAACTAACCGTTCGGCGCGGCGCGGGAAGAATTGCTGCGAATCTGCCGCCGTGATGGCAATACGGTCGGCGAAACGCGTAAGCGCCTTTAGCGCCAGGCCCGGCTCAATATCGGGGATAAAGAGCGCCGTCGGTACGCGCCAGCCCGCCAATGCCACGGGAGCAGCCACATAGCCGCCGGTGAAGAATAATACCTCGGGGCGAAACTGGCGCAACAGGCGACGCGCGGCGAAAAATCCATGCACTAAACGCCAAAAATTGCCCGGCAAGGCGCGCAAGCCAACGCCGTGCAGTCCGGCCGCGGGAATTGCTTCAAAGGCAATGCCTGCACTCGTTGTGCTCGCTGTGCTCGCTACGCTTGCAACAAGCCCGGCTTCCATGCCGCCTTCACCGCCAACCCACAGAGTTTGCACATCTTTGAACTTAGCGTTTAGCCGTTCGAGAACGGCGAGCGCGGGGTACACGCCACCGCCCGTTCCACCGGCGCAAATCAACAATCGCACCCAATGTCCTCCGTGATTCTTCAACCTGTTTGCGTTCAGATAAACGCGAAATATTGAATACAATTCCCAACGCAGCCATGGAAGTTACCAAACTGGAACCACCAATACTGAAGAAGGGCAATGTGTTCCCTGCAAAGGGCATCAACCCTAATAATGATGCCATATTCATAAACGCTTCCAGCGTAATCCACATGGTCAGGCCCGCGGCCAGCAGCGACCCCAACCCATCGGGGGCTTGCCGGGCAATCACCAGACCGCGCCACAATAAAGCGCCAAAGAGAAAAACCAGGAATACCGCACCCAACACACCCGTTTCTTCACCAACCACCGCAAAAACACTATCGGTATGCGGGAACGGCAATGTGGTCAGTTTAGTCGTCCCGAGGCCAATGCCAACGCCAATCCATTTACCGCGCACAAAAGCCACCAGCGAGTGCATGACATGGTCGGATGATTCGAGGATATCGTTCCAACCGTTGATGAAAGTTGCCACACGGTCGTTATCAGTGGGGTTAAAACGCAGCACCAAAAAACCAGCCACGCCCGCTATCAAAAAGAGCACCGTGGTCTGAAAAGCGTCGCTGCCTGCCAGATAATACATCAGGCCGCCCAGAATTAAGACCATGCCAGCGGCGCTCAAATCGGGCTGACGCAAGATCAAACCACCAGTAATACCGACAATCGCTCCCAGCGGGAGCAAACCAAAACCAATATCATTGAGCTGATCGCGCTTGGCATACAACCAAACCGCTAAATAAATCACGATCACAAATTTGGCTAACTCCGAAGGCTGCACAGACCCGTCTGCAAAACTGCGTGTCACGCCATCGTTGCTCTCGCCAACCAGCAGCACAGCCACCAGCATCAACAGGGTGACGCCCATCGCGCCAATTGAAAGATAATGCCAATAGTGATAGTCCAGCCAGGTGAACAACAACATGACAATAAACCCAACACCCAGCCAGCGCAGTTGGCGGAAAAAGAGAAATGTTGGTGAGCTATGGCCAATCTCTTCCGGGGAAAGCTGCAATGAGGCATTCCAACTGGCCGAATGCGTCATCAAGAGGCCGAAGCCAACCAGCGTCAGAAATACCAACACCAGCAGCACGTCAAAATTCAACCGCGATGAGGGCAGTTCATTTTCTTTTTTCGTCCCACGCGGGGAGGCTATTACACCTGTTGGTTCAACCATGTCCGAAAAAACGCTCCTCGTTCAGCAAAATCCTTAAATTCATCAAAACTTGTTCCGCCCGGCGAGAGTAAAACCACAGCGCCCGGCACGGCAACTTCGGCGGCGGCTTCCAGCGCAGCTTGCAGCCCGGTACATTCGTGCATTGAAAACGGGCATTCGGCAGGATCAGCGGCTTCCACAGCCTGCCGGATCAAGGCGGCGGCCTCGCCAAAAAGGATCAAATGATCCACGCGCTGCCGCACAATTTCGGCAAAAACATCCCAGGGCAAATTTTTATCGCGCCCGCCAGCCAGTAACACCAACGGCTCATCAAAAGCATTCAGCGCTGCAAGCGCGCGCTCCGGGGCGGTGGCAATCGAATCGTTATACCAATCGGCGCCGCGCCAAGTGCGCACAAACTCCAGGCGGTGCGGCACGCCAGCAAAACCATCTACCGCCACGCGCATGGCCTCGGAGGGGATCCCCACAGCCGCGGCAATCGCACAGGCTGCCAATACATTTGCCAGGTTATGTTCACCGCGCAGATGGATCGCCTCGCGCGGAATTAGATCGTGAGCAAATTCCCCATCCCAGAAGCGAATCCACGCCTCGTGCAGGAAAACACCGGCCTGGCCCTCGGGTGGGCGCGCCAGCCCAAAGCTGATGCAATCCCCCCGGAGAGAGTCCGCCAAGCCCCAGGCTCCGGGGTCATCGCTCCCTAATACGGCCACATCTCCCAGCGTTTGATGCGTTAGAATCCGGGCTTTAGCCGCAGTGTAGGCCTGCATACTGCCGTGCCGGTCGAGATGATTGGGCGTAATATTCAGTACGGCAGCCACCTGGGGAGAACGAGTCATCACATCCAACTGAAAACTGGAAAGTTCCATCACAGCAATATCATCAGCGCTCATATTATCTATATCGGCGATCAACGGGTTGCCAATATTGCCGCCAATCCAGGCCCGGTTAAAGGTTGCAGGTTGCAGGTTGCAGGCCGCTTCTGCCATGCGCCCAACCAGGGTTGTAGTGGTGGTTTTGCCTGCCGAGCCGGTAATCCCAATCACTTTGCAGGGGGCGTGCTCCAGGAATATTTGCGAATCATTTGCCAGCGGGATTCGACGCGCCAGCGCTTCGACTATTAGCGGCAATTCCAGCGGCACCCCGCCGGATGGGCACACCCAATCCACTTGATCGAGAATGCCCAAAGGGTGGCCGCCCAGCACCCATTTTAGCGGCACATCGACCAGCGCGGCCTGCGCTTCACGAAGTTCTTCCGCAGCACGGCGGTCGTTGAGCACAACATGCGCGCCGCGGGTGGCGAGAAAACGCGCCAGAGCTATACCCTGGCGGGCAGCCCCCACAATCAAAACGCGCTGTCCTCTCCATTCAATCATCGTTACGCCACCGCCAAAGCGACTCCAATCATCGCAGTCATCAAACTGATCAGCCAGAAACGCTGCACTACCTGTGTTTCACTCCAACCCGAAAGCTCAAAATGATGGTGTAAGGGTGCCATTTTGAACAAGCGGCGGCCTTCGCCATACAAACGCCGGGTGAGTTTAAAATAAGGCACCTGAAGCATCACGCTCAAGGTGGTGCTCACCGGAATAATGGCAATAATCGGCAGCACTGCCCACTGACCGGTCATCAGGGCTACAACCGCCAGCGCTGCCCCCAGACTGAGCGAACCCGTATCGCCCATAAATAATTGCGCCGGATGGACGTTGAACCATAAAAAGCCAAATAATGCGCCTACCAGCGTGAAACAGAAACGCGCCACAAATATTTGCCCTTGCATCACGGCGATGCCGCCATAGGCCACAAATGCCGTCACCGAGATCAAACCAGCCAGACCATCCAGGCCATCGGTAATATTGATGGCGTTAGAGAAACCTACAATCAGAAACATAGCAACCGGGATATACCACAATCCAACCCGAAACTCGATATGAAAGCCGGGCAAATAGAGATGCGGCGCATCAAGATAGTGATACAGGCCATACGATGCCCAAAACGCAATCACCAATTGCAAAAAGAACTTCACCCGGGCGCTAAGGCCATCGCTGCGTTTGCCACGCAGGCCAGCCCAATCGTCCACAATGCCAATCAGCGCGAATAATACCAACACGCCGGTGGGCAGCAACACTGAATTACCCAACATCTCTGTGGGACCAATCAGTGAAGCGCCATTCAATAACAGCGTAATTAACATCACCGGCAATACAATCATCAGGCCGCCCATCGTAGGCGTACCCAGCTTGGCAAAGTGCCGCTCCGGGCCATCCATGCGGATTTGTTCGCCCATTTTGAAATAGCGTAAAATGCGCAGAAACGGACTGCCCCAAATGACCGTTAACAAAAAACTAAAGGCCGCCAGCGCCAGGGAGACAGATGTTTGAGTCATGACCGCGCCTCCAGGCTGGCTACAATCCGATCCATGTGCATGCCGCGCGAACCTTTCACCAAAACAACATCATCGGCGCCCAACTTTTCGCGCAAATATTCAATCGCCTGCTGGCTATCTTCTAATTCTGCAATCCGCTCTTCCGGGAAACGCGTCCTGCGCACTGCTGCGGCAATGATGCGGGCACGTTCACCAATCGTAATCAGTTCATCAGCCACTTCTGCAGCGCGCAAGCCCATCTTCCAATGACCTTCATGTTCATAGGGGCCCAGTTCCAGCATATCACCCAGTACGGCCACTTTTCGGCCATCCATCTCATCCAAAAGATTCAGCGCCGCCAACGTAGATTGCGGTGAAGCGTTATAGGTATCATCTAGCAGCAAAGCGCCGCTTTCAGTTCGCACCGCCACCAGGCGCAATTGGGTATGCCCTGCCCGCAACCCGGTGACAATTTCCTGCCAGGTTAAACCATCCACAAGACCCACAGCCGCCGCCCGAAGCGCCGTATGTACCGAGTGGCGGCCAATCATGGGCACACGCAAATATAATGTTTCATTTTGGTAATGCAGCCGGAAACGAATTCCTTCCAGCCCCAGGCCCTCAACCTGATCGGCCCACAAATCGGCCTGCTCATCTAGCCCGTAAAAGAAAACCCGTGCTTCTGTTTTCCCGGCCATCTCGCGCACCCAGGGGTCATCGTAATTTAAAATCGCCACACCCTCCGGGGGCAACGCCTGAACCAGTTCTGCTTTGCCACGCGCAATCGCTTCTTGCGATCCGGCGCGTTCGGCATGAACTGTGCCAACATTGGTTATCACACCAATATGTGGCTGCGCCAGATCACACAAAAAAGCGATTTCGCCCGGCACGTATAGACCCATCTCCAGAACCGCCCGTCGATGTCCATCACTCAAGCCTAACACCGTGAGTGGCAAACCAATCTCATTATTCAGATTGCCGGAATTTTTCAAAGTACTATAGCGCTGGCCCAAAACCGCGGCAATCAATTCTTTCGTGGTCGATTTTCCAACGCTGCCCGTGATGCCAATAACTTTTATATCCAATTGACGACGCCAGTAGGATGCCGCCCGCTGCAAAGCCAAGAGAGTATCTTCCACACGCAAAACACAGGGATATTCAATCCTGGAGTTCAAGTTGAGCGCTGCCCCGGGGCGTAAATCTAAAACAGGAAATGGTTCTGGCATATCTTGCTGCACAAGCGCACACACTGCGCCGCGCTCGAAAGCACTGACAACAAAACGATGCCCATCAACCTGCTCGCCGGGCATAGCTATAAACAACGCTCCAGGGATAGTATGCCGGGAATCAACAACCGCATCCGTGATAACCTGTGTGGCCCAGGCAGGATGCTGGTCAACCAATGCGTTCAGAATATCGCCTAAAGTTAGCATAACTTCTTCAAATTATTCGGCATTCATGCTAAGTCTCACCTCATCGGGTGGAATATCCATCAGAACCACCAACCGGGACACCACATCACGAAAGACTGGGGCAGCGACTAACGAAGCCCAGGGCGTACTCGTGGGCTTGTTCAACCAGATATACACCATAAACTGAGGGTCATCCACCGGGCCCCAGCCAACAAACGATGCATTGGTCAGACTGCTGTTATAAATTGTGGCCGTGCCTGTTTTTCCGGCCACACGATAACCAGGCACCAAAGATGTAGATGCTTCCTTCTCTAACGATGTAGCCAGCATTTCCGAAAGCGTGTGAGCTGTAGCCGCTGAAATCGGCTGCCCGGCAACTTCTGGGCCAAATGAATACTGATGCTCGTCATCGACTACAGCCTGCAGGATATACGGCGTCATCATTTTTCCATCGTTGGCTACCGCTGAAATTGCTCGCAGCATTTGTAGCGGCGTGACTTCAATGCCTTGCCCATACGAATTTGTCGCCAGGTCAATCAGATGCCAATCGGGATCATTATGAAATCGGACATTACCAGCATATTCACGCGCTAATTCGACATTGGTAGGTTGTTTGAACTGAAAATCGTGCAAATACTGGTAAAACAATGTTGGGCCTAGCTTTTCCGTAGCAATCCAGGCCAAGCAAACATTCAACGAGTGCTGCAAACATGTCGTCATCGTTTGCGGCCCCCAGGCACCGCCATCCCAGTTATGGATTGTCCAGCCATCCACGGGCAGTGCGCCGGTATCAATAAATTCAGTATTTGGCACAACAACCCCTGCATCTAATGCGGAGGCCATAGTAAGCACTTTGAAAACTGAACCCGGCTCATAACCATCAATCGCCATATTAAACGCCAGATTCCCCTCAAACAGGGCTTCAAAGTCCCACTCTGCCGACAAATCCATACGCGGGTACGATGCGATACTGAGAAGTTCACCCGACCTAGGGTCCATCACAATAATACTGCCAGATGTTGAACCGCTGGATGCCATGTGGGCATCGAGTATTTCTTCCATTGCGGACTGGATTTCTCGATCAAGAGTCAATACAATATCTGCACCGTGTATTGTTTCTGGCAATTCCATTGCCAGATGCGGGTCCGTGGAAACCGCTTCTTGTTTCTCCACGCCAGAAAGTAGCCAGTGCAGTTCTTCTTCAACGCCATGAATGCTGGTGCCGTCTTTCATCACAAAACCCAACACATTGGATGCCAACGGCCCCTCCGGGTAACTGCGATCTAGCCGCGGGGTTATCGTCAATCCAACCAAACTATGCACTTTATTGTTAGAACCCACACCCGCATTTTCAGGATCATCCAAAAAATCGAATTTTAGCGTCGATAAAATCTCCGCGGTGTCATGTGGAACAAAATTGCTCAGTGTAATATGCCTCAGGTCTGTCTCATCGAGTTTCAAACTGGCCAAAGCAAATACTTCGTTATAATCCAAGCCTAGATATGCACTTGTTGCCCAGGCAATTGTTTCCGCGTTGCGCACATAGCTGAGTTCAATCGCTACTTCATAAATCAGCTGATTACCCGCTAGCATACGGCCATGACGATCATAAATATTGCCGCGTGCCGGGTACAGGTTGACGAGTGTCAAACCATCCACTGCCTCGAAGGTCTGGATACTTTCATGCGTTGGTCCAATTTGAATATAAATCAACCGGGAGACAATTGCCAGACTGGCAAAAATAAAGACTACGCCCATACTGGCATAACGGAAACGATTGCTTGTATTCATGGCTGCGAGTCCGCTACCGACATTGGGGGATTCTGAAGTTGCTCTGTAAGCCACTCCACCCAAGATTGGGTAAAAGCGGGCAAAAGCACAGGCGCAGTTGAAACCACAGTTTGTGCAGGAGTGGCAATACTGGCCTTCGGCTTGCCTGTATATCCGGTCACTCGGATATAGGAAATTTCGTCGGTAGTAGCCGGACGAAATCCCAGTTCCAGCGCGCGCGCCTTGAGTACCGAAACGGAATTTAGCGCCGCCAAATCAGAACGCAGATTGGCAATTTCATATTCCAGGTCTTCGTTCTCCAGGCGATAGCGCTGAATTTCACGGCCCAGCGTCGCGGCGCGTGCCGTAATGCTAACGAATACACTAGCAGCCATCAACAAGATAATCAGCACGGATAGAAAAATGCCGATCACCTGAAGCTGCTTTCGCCAGGGGGCCTGAGAATATGCTTGTGTAATTTGTGATACGTTGTCCATATCATCACCAAGAATGAATCGCATCCAATATTACCTATGTACCCTGCAAGTCTTATGCCAATCTTAGCGCTTTTCAGCAACTCGCAAGCGAGCGCTGCGCGCCCGCGGATTTTTATCAACTTCGGCTGAGGAAGCCTGTAAGGGCTTCCGAGTAACCATATTAATAGAAGCCTGGTGCCCGCAACTACATATCGGAATTTCGACCGGGCATATACAATCCCGACTCTCACGCTGAAAATAGCGTTTTACAATGCGATCTTCCAGCGAATGAAAGGCAATCACAGCTAACCGCCCCCCGGGGGTCAATGCCGATATCGCCAACGGGAGCACAGTCTCGACAGCCTCCAATTCTCGGTTGGTGGCAATCCGCAATGCCTGAAAAGTGCGCGTAGCCGGATGCAAACGTGTGTATCCTTTGCCCTTGCCCACTACGCGGCTGACGATCTGAGCCAGCTCGAGGGTGGTGCGAACCGGCCGGGCATAAACGATCGCCCGGGCCACCTGCCGCGATTTGCGCTCTTCGCCGTAGCGATAAATCAAATCGGCCAACTCGGATTCAGGAAGCGAATTCACCAAATCGGCAGCGGTGCGTACTTCCTCGGGGCTGAAACGCATATCCAGGGGGGCATCTACTTTGAAGGAAAAGCCGCGTTCCGGCGTATCTAACTGCATCGAAGAAACGCCCAGGTCGAGTACAATCCCCTGGACAGAGGACCAACCCAGGGCTTGCATCTGCTCATCCAGCGATGTGTAAGAAGCTTGCACCAGGGTCACGCGCTCCCCAAAAGATGCTAAGTTATTTTTGGCTAAGTCTAATGCCCGGGGGTCGAGGTCCAATCCTAGTAATTTTCCATTCGGAGAACTGGCCTCTAATATCCCCCTTGCATGGCCGCCGGCGCCTACAGTGCCGTCAATATAACAGCCGCCATCGTGAGGATGCAGAGCTTCTAGAATTTCGTGGTAAAGTACAGGTTGATGCGTCATCGGGTTGGATGGGAAGGTTGGTCTTATTTGTCGGTGGGGCAGTTCGTTGGTTGAAAGCGCCCCGTTTGACCCGTAAGACAAATCCAGCCATAAGACTATAATTCCAGGGCCGCAAAACGCTGTGAATTGGCTTCAACATCGCTGAGCAAACTAACTTGTTCATCCCAAGATGCAGGTGACCAGATTTCGATAGCCTCGCCAACGCCTACAATAACAGCATCCGTTTGCAATCCAGCCACATCGCGCAAAAACTGCGGAATCAAGATGCGGCCAACGCTATCCAGGTCAGCCTCGCTGGCGCTTGCAAAGATCAAACGGCGCAAAATACGGGTTAACGGATCGGTTGTCTGCATCTGACTGACTTTAGCAGCCATTTCATCAAACGCTGCCTTCGTCACCAGGCGCAGGTTGCGATCAAAACCTTGTGTCAGATGCGCGCCATTAGACAATTCGTCGCGAAACTTTGCCGGAATCGTCAATCGTCCCTTATCATCAAGCGAGTGGCGGTACTGACCCAAAAACATTTGTTCTATTTCTCCATTAAACAACCACACGCCGGTCGCCCGGCGCGCCACTTCTTCCCACTTTATCCCACAAGCACACACAGTATATACGAAACACTTCTAAAATGCAAGTGGTTTTGTCCAATTTGAAAGGCGGGCGAAAGCTTTCCGAGCGAAAGAACACGAAAAATCAGGTTGTTTGACTGGCAAAGTCACCCGCGTAGTCTGGTTTTTCGGTTTTTTCTTACTGCGCGGTGAAAACTCTATAGCCTACATGCGATACAATATGGCGAGAAAACACAACTCCAAACCAACGCAGATCACCGAAAGGAACGATGGAATGGAAATATCATTGCATGAATACAACGATAATAATTTGTACCAGGCTTTAGCCGCTTTCAAAAATGAATATCCAGCCTATGAAAGCACTCATCTATTAGATAATTTGCGCGCCCGCGAGTACGCCCGCCTGGAAAAACACAATCAAATCTATTTGGATTACACTGGTGGTGGTTTGTATGCCGCATCGCAGCTTCGCCAGCACATGGCCCTGCTAGAAGAAGGCATTTTTGGCAACCCCCATTCAAAGAATCCAACATCCCTTGCCATGACGCACCTGGTTGAACAGGCGCGTTGTTATGTGCTGGAATTCTTTAACGCCTCCCCCGATGAATATGTGGTCATCTTCACGCCCAATGCCAGCGGCGCGCTGAAACTCGTTGGCGAAGCGTATCCATTTGATGCACACAGCCGTTACTTACCCGTTTTTGATAATCATAATTCCGTCAACGGCATCCGCGAATTTGCCCGCAGTAAAGGCGCGCGAGTAACATACATGCCCACCGTGATGCCTGAATTACGCCTGGGCGCAGCCGAGCTCGAAGCAGAATTGAATCAAGTCGAACCGGAGAGCAACAATCTATTCGCCTATCCGGCGCAATCCAATTTCACCGGCGTGCAACATTCGCTGGAGTGGATTGCGATGGCGCAAGCCAGGGGTTGGGATGTTTTACTTGATAGCGCAGCTTTCGCCCCCACAAACCGCCTTGATCTGAGTATCTGGAAACCCGATTTTGTGCCGCTGTCGTTTTATAAAATATTCGGCTACCCCACCGGAGTGGGCTGCTTGCTGGCCCGTAAAGCAACCCTGCGAAAATTACAACGCCCCTGGTTTGCGGGTGGTACCATTTCGATTACCTCCGTACAGGGCGAAGGATGGCATTATCTGTTAGAGAATGAAGCCGGGTTTGAAGATGGCACCGTCAATTATCTCAATTTGCCCGCCATAGAGATTGGCCTGCGCCATATTGCCAGCATCGGCATTGATATTATTCACGAACGGGTTGCCTGTCTGACTGGCTGGCTGCTGGACCAAATGATAAAGCTGCGCCACAGCAATGGACGTCCCCTGGTGCAGATTTTTGGGCCTACGAACCTGAAAGCGCGGGGGGGGACAATTTCCTTCAGCGTGGACGACCCCGAGGGGACGCGCATCGACTACCGGCGCATCGAAGCGCTGGCGAACCAAGCGAATATCTCGCTACGGACGGGTTGCTTCTGCAACCCGGGAACTGGCGAAATCGTGCATCAGCTAAAACAAGAAGAAATGGCGCAGGTATTCAATCAACCCACTGCATTATCATTTGATGATTTCTTTGATTGGGCGCGCAACGAACATAACCGCAACCCCAGCACAATTCGAATCTCGGTTGGGGTAGTCTCGAATTTTGCGGATGTCTATCGGTTTATACAATTTCTCCATACTTTTAAAGATAAACTGGATGCAGACATTCAGGTCGTTGAAGTGGACTATCCAAAATATGGTTTGCTGCGTGATAGTGCATAATTCCCCCAGAGTTGACAGCTAGACCTTAACACAGACTTCCGAAGTTTTGAAGACTTCAGAAGTCTGTTTGTTATCGGCGCAATTTTCGCCCCATGTCTATGATTTCATCTACCCAGGCTTCCTGATAGGCGTTGTGCAAAATCTCGGACAGCGGATGTAGGACCCGCGCCGGGGTTAGCGGGCGCTCTGCCCAGACACGGTTGACAATAAAATTCACATCCTGATGCACGCCTTTCGTATCAAAGAGAAGGCCGATAAAGGGATGGTGGGTGCGAATATCGGCAAGCAGTTGGCGCGGGATGCCAAAAGCTGAATGTGGGAATGAAAAGGGAACAATCGCCTGCCCGGTGATCTCTTGCACAATGCGGCACGAATCTACGATTTGGGCTTCGATTTCGGCGGCATCCAGCCCGCGCAATTTGGGATGTGATCTGGTATGCGCTCCGATGGTAAAGCCATCGGCGTGCATCTGCCGAATTTGCTCACGTGTCAGATAGGGTTGGACTTCACGCAAAAAGACTTCCCAATCCACACCCAGAACACGGCAAATTTCATCAATCAGGACATCGTCGGAGATGCGAAGTTCTTTGAGCCAAAGAACCCCATCTTCAACGGTTTCAATTTCTGCTGCAAAATTTTTTAGCTGTTGAAGGTTGAAAGTTGGAAAGTTAGTATGTTCAATGCACAGCGAGATTTTGTTGCGGTAAAACATGGCCTGGTTATCGACCCAATCGGTTGCGACGAAAAATGTGCAGGGAATTTTCTTTTTCAGAAGCAAAGGGCGTACAACCGAATAACATTCACTGAAACCATCGTCAAATGAGAGATGCGCGGCATTCGAGGGCAACGATTTACCCTGCGTGTAATGGGCGTGCAGTTGATGATAGTCCACCGGTGTATATTGAGCATGAATGAACTCAATCGCTTCTGCAAACTGCACCACCGGCACCACCGGATACAGCCAGCGGGCATGTTCCATCGGCTCATCAGAAACGGCATGATAGAAAAAATCCACATGCGTCCGGCGCAACAACAACGGATACAATCGCAACGGGATTATGCGGGCGATAAATTCAAGAATTTTTGAGAATATTTTCTTCATTTTGACAGTTGAAGGTTAAAGGTTACAAGTTGAAAGTTGGCAGATTGAATCTGTAATCTTCAACCTGTCACTTTCAAACGGGGTTCACGAAAACGCCATATCGCCATCCACCAGCTTGAAGACCAAATCTTCCCAGGCCTGCGCTAGGGGGCTGTCGTCAGCTTTGGGCATACACTGGTAGATGCGCGCTTTGGAATGCAATAATAATTTTCGCAGCCAACGCGGGCGCAGATATTGCGCCATTTCTTGCGGAATTTCAATCGTATCGGCCTGATGCTGCCGTCCGTAACGCAACGCCAATGCAAACGCATAACGCCTGTCTTCGCGGCGGGCAAATTGATAATCGAGCATTTTTAGAAAAACACTGTCCACTGATTTGCGAGAAATTGAAAAAGTTACAAATCCCAGATACTCACCTTCCGGAGAGGTGATTTCCACCCCAAAGATGCGGTACATAGGGCGTGTATCGGTAAAATAATATTTCATTTGCTCTGTGACGGATTGGCCTTCATCTACGATCCAGGGGTGGTGCAGCATCCAGTTGACCGCGTCCGCGCCGCGGTGGAGTTCGACGTTCGGACGCGGCTCGGGGGTGGTAGACGCCTCCCGAAGACGAGTCACCTCTTCAAGGCGGGCACCCGCCAGAAGTGAGTCCGCCGCGCCGCTCAATATTTGGTAGATAATCTTCTTCGTCCAGGGGGCAAACCAGTTATCCACGCGTTTTATAAAATTCGTCTTCAGGGGGACTTCGCGCTTGATCCGCAGCAGATGTACCATTTTTCGCATCCCGCGGCGCAGCCAAACCAGCGGATTGAGATGCCCCATGCCGGTAGCATCCAGCCAGTAATAATGCAGCGGAGCTCGCTCCCAAAAACCATATTTTTGGCACACCCGCCGGGCATGGATGCTGCCCACGATGAGGTAATCCAGCTTGAGGCTGAGCGCTTCAGCCATGAGCTGCGCCCCAACGCCCTGACCGCGCACCTTGCCCGAAACCGACCAGGTGGTAAACCAGTGAACTTTGAAAAGCTCTTCGCCGCGGCGTAGCAAGAGCGGCAAAATCCCGAAGAAGCCAACAACTTCTTCATCTGCGTCGATAGCGACGAGCAAGGCGATATCGTCTTTGGCGGCGTAGGGATTGTTGGCGTGCGCCAGGGCGCGCTGCATGGTAATTGGGATAAACTGCCCGGGTTGGGCGCTCCCCAGCACGCGCTCAGCATATTCGTGCAGGTTTTTCACTTTGATGTGGTCGAAACGAATATTGCTCATAGTTTTTGATTCTATACAGCACATTTGGAAAATGGCACTGAATTTCAACGCGAATAAACGAACAGCACGAATGAAAAACAAAGAGAATATTCGCGTAATTCGCTACAATAGCGGCATAAGCGCTCAAAAGCAGAGCAGACAATTACACATAGTGTCTCAGAATAGCCTGTATCTGTTCAAGATAGCTACGACCAAAAAGATTGACATGATTGAGCAGATGATAGAGATTATACAGCGGAAAACGACTCCGATAGCCCCCTTCGAGGGAACGCGTTTCTTCATAAGCTCGATAGAAAACTTCGGGGAAAGCGCCAAAGAGAGTGGTCATGGCGAGTTCGGATTCGGCCCAGCCGTAATGCGCCGCCGGGTCAATGATGGCGGGTGCGCCATGCCTGTCGCTGATGGCGTTGCCGCTCCATAAATCGCCGTGTAATAAAGATGCCGGTTGCGCTGGGATGAGATTAGGCAGACGAGCGATGAGTTTATCGAGGCTTTTTTTGTCAGTCGCACTGAGCAGACCGCTATCGTAGGCCAATTGTGCCTGAAACCCTAACCGCTGCTCGGCAAAAAAGGCGAAACCATCTTGCATCCAGGGGTTGGGCTGGGGGGTGCTGCCAATATGGTTGTTGTGTGCGAAACCAAATTGGGGATTGGTGTGTTGGTGCAAAGCCGCCAGTCGACGCCCAAACTCAGGCCAATAATCCTTCTGGCGCGGCGCGGGGGTTAAATCATCCATCAAGAGGAAGTCATCGCCCCAGAGCAAGGGGCGCGGCACAACTGGCCCATCGGCTGTGTTCAGGGCTTCAAGGCCATCGGCTTCACGGGCAAACATATCCGCCGGGGCACGGCGATTGGTTTTAAGGAAAAAGGTTTCCCCCGAAGCAACCCAAAGAATTACGCCATTGCTAATACAGCCACCATCGACGGGGCGCGTGGATTGAATAGCACCATAATTATGAGATTTCAAGTAGTGGATGACCGGAGGTGGGAGCATATTAAAAATAGTGAATAGTAAATGGCGAGTAGGTGAATTCGGTATTCATCCTTCGCTATTCATCACTCCTTGTTCCAAAGCATCTAATAGGCCCTGGCAGGCACGCTGCACAATCTGGAAAACTTCTTCGAAGCCATCAATCCCGCCATAGTAAGGGTCTGGCACAGGGGCATTTGGCCCGCCCTGGGGGTCAAACTCGCGCATCAGACGAATTTTCTGGCGCGCAGTTTCGCTATCGGCCAGTTGTGCTAAATCGGCATGGTTGCTGGCATCCATGGCAATAATCCAGTCAAATTCGATAAAATCGCGCTTTATCACCTGGCGCGAGCGGCCAGTATAGCGAAAACCGTGTTCGGCGGCCACACGCCGCATCCGGCGATCAGGCTCTTCGCCAACATGCCAACCTGAAGTTCCAGCGGAATCGACTTCGTATTTATGCCCCAGGCCAGCCTGCTCAGCCAGATGCCGGAACATGCTCTCCGCCAGGGGGCTGCGGACAATATTCCCCAAACATACAAAACAGATGCGGGTTGAATCACTCAATCGAGGCCTCCAAATGCGCTAAAAATAACCTCCGAATCGTACCATAAAAGACGGCAGATTACAGACCGCAGAGCAAATAAATTGCTCATCATTGCGGTGTGTAATCTGCCGTCCGTCGTTAATCGTTACGTAAAATCGCTCGCCGATTGAATTCGGTATCAGTCGCGGTTGGCCGCATCCATCACAGCTACGGCGGCAATATTGACAATATCGCGCACATCAGCGCCAGTTTGCAAGGCATGCACCGGAGCGCCCATCCCCAGCAAGATCGGGCCAATGGCCCGAGCGCCACCGAGCCGAGCCAGGAGCTTATAGGCAATATTTGCGGATTCCAGCGAGGGGAAGATCAGAACATTGGCATCTTTTACCTGGCTGAAGGGGAAGCGCGTCTCGATGATTTCAGATATTACGGCTGTATCGGCTTGCATTTCACCATCCACAACCAAGTCAGGGCGTTTCGCACGGATCAATTCCAATGCCTTTTGTACTTTCGCCGTTAGCGGATGCGGCGTGCTGCCAAAATTCGAGAACGAAAGCAGGGCTACCCGCGGTTCAATCTCGAGTTGGCAAGCAAAATCCGATGCCAGGCAAGCAATCTCTGCCAAATCTTCCGCTGTAGGGTCAATATTCACGGTCGCGTCTGCAAAGATATAAACTTGTTTATCAATCACCATGATATAAGCTGCAGCGGCCTTTTTTGTACCGGGCATGGTTTTATGAATTTGCAATGATGGCCGCAACACTTCCGGATAGTGACAGGTTAGCCCAGAAACGAACGCATCCGCATCGCCCATTTTCACCATCATCGACCCGAATACATTGGGGTCTTTGACTAGCTCAATCGCATCTTGTACTGTCACGCCCTTGCGCTGGCGCAGTTCATAAAATGCCTGGGTATATGCATCAATCCGGGCGAAATTCTTGGGGTCTTCGACATGAGGGCAACAACGCAGTCCCAACTCTTCCACGCGGTTATGGATATATTCAGGGCGGCCCACCAAAATCGGTTGGCCAATGCCCTCTTCCTCCACTTGTGCTGCAGCGCGGATAATTTTATCTTCTTCGCCTTCGGCAAAAACAACCCGTTTCTTCGGTGAGGCAGCCTGGGCTTTGTGCATAATAAAGTGTCGCACCCGCTGACCACTTCCCTGACGATAGGCCAACTGCTCACGGTATTCGTCCAAATCAATCTCACGACGTGCAACGCCAGTTTCCATAGCAGCTTTAGCAACAGCTGGGGCTACCCAAAGCAATACCCTGGGATCAAATGGCTTGGGGATAATATAGTCGTCACCCAAGCGCATGCTCTCTACCCCATAGGCTTGCAGAACGCTGTCGGGCACATCTTCTTTGGTGAGGTTTGCAAGCGCATAAGCCGCGGCCAATTTCATCTCGTCATTGATGGCGCTTGAGCGGACATCCAGGGCGCCACGGAAAATAAAGGGGAAGCCCAAAACATTATTGACCTGATTGGGGTAATCCGAACGTCCAGTTGCCATAATGCAATCTGGGCGCGCTTCCTTAGCAAGTTCGTATTTGATTTCAGGGTCTGGATTCGCCATCGCAAAAATAATTGGGCGGTGGGCCATGGTTTTAACCATTTCCTGTGTTAGCACATCGGCCACAGAGAGACCGTAAAACACATCGGCGCCAACCATCGCATCGGCCAGCGTGCGCGCATCCGTCTCGCGGACAAATTGGGCTTTATACTTATTTAAACTGGGAAGGCGCTCTGTAGTCAATACGCCACGCGAATCCAGCATCATAAGGTTTTCTTTGCGCACCCCCAATTTAATCGCCAAATTTGCACAAGAGACTGCAGAAGCTCCCGCCCCATTGACCACGATTTTCACTTCGTCAATCTTCTTGCCAACAACTTCCAGGGCGTTCATTAACCCGGCGCTGGAAATAATCGCCGTGCCGTGCTGGTCATCGTGGAAAACAGGAATATCCAGCATTTCCTTGAGCGTCTCTTCAATATAGAAACACTCAGGGGCTTTAATATCTTCAAGGTTAATGCCGCCAAAAGTCGGCGCCATAGCTGCCACAACTTGGATGATTACGTCAGAATCATGCGTGTCGAGTTCAATATCGAAAACATCAATATCTGAGAAGACTTTAAAAAGCACCCCTTTGCCTTCCATAACCGGTTTGGAGGCCAGCGCGCCCCGATCGCCAAGTCCCAGAATAGCCGTGCCGTTGGATACCACCGCGACCAGGTTTCCCCGCGAGGTATATTCATACGCCAAATCCGGATTATCGGCAATTTCCAATACCGGAATCGCCACCCCAGGAGAATATGCCAAAGATAAATCCCTTTGCGTATCCAGCGGTTTGGTTGGCAAAATCGAAATTTTCCCTGGTTTACCATCTAAACGATGATATTCCAGAGCATCTTCACGAGTGATCTTACTCATCATACACTCCTTCGTAAGGAATAGAAGAAAAGGGGATGCATCACAGGACTTGTGGAGAGTTGATTCCTGCTTCCAGGCTCTTTCCTATTCCCAAAGCATTGCCTGATAAAACGCATCCGCGAAAGTAGGTTTATTTTGCCCCCAAACAGGAACCGTGCAAAGTTTCGTTTGTCACCTTTTCAGCAGAAACCTGACTAAAAATTTACACTGCCTTCCATTATCAACGCAATCATGTTAAACTGTTAGCAGATGCCAAAGCGCTCACCGAAGGAACCCCAATCTTATGAGCAACGCTCAAAATAAGCGTTCCGAAATATTGGGTGAATCCACACTCCATCGGGGCAATATGTACCAGATCGTTGATGTTATCTCCACCGGTTCGCTTGCGCTGGATATTGCGCTGGGTGTAGGTGGCATCCCCCGGGGCCGCATTATAGAAATATTTGGCCCCGAATCTTCAGGAAAAACGACACTGGCACAACACATCGTCGCCGAGACGCAGAAGCTGGGTAATACCGCCGCTTTCATCGATATGGAGCACGCCTTCAACCCAGCCTATGCAACAATCTGCGGCGTCGATGCGAACAGCTTGCTTGTTGCTCAACCCGAAACCGGTGAACAAGCACTTGAAATCACCGAAACACTGGTACGCTCTGGCGCTGTTGACCTGATTGTGATCGACTCTGTTGCGGCGTTGGTGCCCCGAACCGAGTTGGAGGGCAATTTTGGCGACGAGCATCAAGGTTTGATGGCCCGCCTGATGACACAGGCTTTACGAAAACTTTCAGGCGTACTCAAACAAACCAGCGCCACTATTATCTTTACCAATCAAATCCGCTACAGAATTGGCAAATTCTATGGCAACCCCGAAACAACACCCGGGGGCAACGCCCTAAAATTTTATGCATCTGTCCGAATTGATATGCGCCATCTGGAGAATATCGAATTGGATGGAGAAATTATAGGCAATCGAGCGCGCGCACGCGTGGTCAAAAACAAACTTGCCCCGCCATTCCGCAATGCGGAACTTAACATTTTGCATAACAAAGGTATCTCCAAAACCAGCGAGATCGTTGAGTTAGCTTGTGAATTGGAGATCATCAGCCAGCAGGGTGCTTTTTATCAATTCGACAATCTAGCTCTGGGGCAAGAACGCCATGAAATTGAAGTGTTCTTGCGGCAAAACAGAGCAATCGCCGAAGAAATCGAAACCGCCATACGGCTGGCCTTATTACCGCATCCACGGATGCCACTTGTACATTGACACATCTCTGCTATCCATCAGGATAGCCCCCAAACGAACGTCAGCATTATATAGTGCATTCGTTTGGCAAATTGATACCGCGCCCGATTTATTCTCTTTCATTTTTTTAGGCGCGGCCATGGCTTTGAAAATATCTCAGTAAAAGTAATACTGTTCTGGAAATTGGCCCCAACTTATAGCGTTTGTTCTGAAGGAGAGAAAATCTTAGCTGCTAGTGTTCGTTTGCTAAAACTAAAAACTATGCTCAAATCAAGAAATAGTGCCATTCACGAACCTGCGTACCTATATTCTACGATTTTATTCCGTTAATTTTTTAGCAGCTACGAGATTTTCGAGTATTCCAAAACCAAAGGGCAATTTTCGACAATAATCAGTCTAAATCGCTTCGAGATCTATTGAGCGTAAGGCTCATTTTCCATAACTGAGATACAAATTCGCGCTGCACAAAGCCGTGGCAATTTACTATGCCAGGGCTTTTTTTGTTGTTGCACCTTGACTTATGAAAAAGACAATTACTGCGCTACAAGCCCAAAAGAAGAATCCCGATCGCATCAGCGTCTTTTTAGATGACGAATTTGCCTTTGGACTTTACCACATTGTGGCGGCGCAGTTGCGCATTGGGCAGCAGCTTGAGACCGAAGAAATTCAGCAGTTACGACAAGCTGAGGCCGGTGAAAAAGCTTACCAACGAGCGTTAAATTTTCTCAGTTATCGCGTGCGCACCGAGATAGAAATTCGGCGCAATCTGGCGAAACATGACACACCCGAAGATGTTGTTGAAGATGTGTTGGAGCGCCTGCGCCGCAACCGGTTTGTAGATGATGCGTATTTTGCACAAACCTGGGTTGAAAATCGGAGCGATTTTCGCCCGCGCGGGCGCAGGGCTTTGCACAGTGAACTTCGTCAAAAAGGCATCGCGGACGAGATCATCCAGGAAACATTGCTGGACCTGGATGAGCAAGCGCTTGCGCTCCGGGCCGCCGAGAAGAACGCCCGCAAATATCGTCGACTGGAATGGCCGGAATTTCGCAAGAAGTTATTGGGATTTCTGGCTCGCCGCGGCTTCAACTACGATGTATCCGCGCCCGCGGTAGAACAAGCTTGGGCCCGAATGCAAGACGAAGCTTAGGGAGCCGAATCCACACCGGTTACAGGTTTGAAATTCCCGCTCCGGGCCGGGCATCCCCTAAAAAGGGCAAGCCAGCCATACCTTATTCGCAAATAGACATACGAGGCAACTATGAAAGAAATCATCCCCTTTATCTTTCCACTGTTCGCACTGCTGATTGGTGCAGCAATAGGCTATTCTATAAAAGCCTATCTGGCTCATCAGGCCAATCAAAGGCTGGTTGAGCAGAGCGAAAATATTCTTACAAAAGCTGAACAAAAAGCCCATGAAATTGTATTGGAAGCGCGCGACGAAATTCTAAAAGAGCGCCAGGAAACTGAAGAAGAAATTGCCCGACGGCGGCAGGAAGTTTCGCGCTCGGAAGATCGCCTGCAACGGCGCCACGACCAGCTCGACAAACGTTCCGAACGCCTCGAACAGCGCGAGCAATCGCTGAATAATCGTCAAAGCACGCTTGATCGTCAGACGAACGCCATTGAAAAAATCGAAGGCGAGGCCCGTGAAAAGCTGGAGAAAATTGCCCGCATGAATGCGGAAGAAGCCCGTAGTATTTTGCTGGCTGAGGTCGAAAAAGGTGCCCGTGACGATATGGCACGCATTATCCGGCAGGTTGAAGCCGAAGCCCAAGAAGAAGGCGACCGCCGCGCTCGCAAACTGGTGGCCGATGCCATTCAGCGAGTGGCTTCTGAGCATGTGGTCGAAGTGACTTCATCCAATGTTGTGCTCCCCTCTGATGATATGAAAGGCCGCATTATTGGCCGCAACGGGCGCAATATTCATGCCTTTGAACGCGCTGCCGGGGTGGATGTGATCGTTGATGACACGCCTGAGGCGATTACGATCTCGAGTTTTGATCCGGTACGCCGCGAGGTGGCCCGACGCTCGATGGAAAAACTGGTGCTGGATGGGCGCATTCATCCGGCGCATATTGAAAAGATCGTCAAAAAAGAAGGCAAAGAAGTTGAGCGGGTGATTGTTGAAGCCGGTGAGGAGGCCGCTTTTGAAGCTGGCGTTCCCGGGCTGCATAAAGAGATTATCAAGAAATTGGGGCGGCTCAAATTCCGCACGTCTTACGGACAAAATCAGTTGGCGCACGCGGTCGAATCGGCCAAGTTGGCATCTGTGATTGCAGCAGAATTGGGCGCCAATGTAGAACTCGCCAAAGCGGGCGGCTTGCTGCACGACCTTGGCAAAGCCATGGATCACAACGTTGAAGGCACGCACGCCGGAATTGGGGCGGAATTTGCCCTGCGCTACGGGGTTCCCCCGTTGGTGGTGAATACCATCGCCGCGCATCATCATGAAGTCGAACAGGAAACTGTGGAAGCTGTGATCGTTGAAGCCGCGGATGCCATCTCCGGAGCGCGACCCGGGGCGCGGCGAGAGAGCGTGGAACAATATATCAAGCGGGTACGCGCACTCGAAGAGATTGCCAACACCCATGAGGGCGTGCGCGAAACCTACGCCCTGCAAGCGGGTCGCGAAATCCGCGTCTTCGTACATCCCGAAAACGTGGATGATTTGGCATCAATCCAGTTGGCCCGCGACATCTCCAAACAAATCGAAGAGACGATGCAGTACCCCGGCCAGATCAAGGTAACGGTGATCCGCGAGACACGCGCTACCGATTATGCGAAGTAGGGATTGGGCGACCGGGTATTAGGAAACAGGAAGCCCCTTCTTATCAAGTTGAAAAGAAGGGGCTTTTTTTATTGAATGGAGTGAGGCGGATCAGGCGAGTTCGCCAGCTTGCTTCAGCAGGCGCAAGCCTTCGAGACGTAAAACTTCGGGGAATATGGCTTTATAAATATTGCAATTGGGAGATTGAACATCGTAGCGCCCCGTAGCGCGGAACGTTTCGAGGGGGCATCCACCCGCACACCAGAATTTCCAGTCGCAGTCGCGGCAGCCTGCTTTTTCTTCCACAGAGATATTCTGTACGCCAAGTTGGTCAGTGCGGATCCGTTGCAATGGGTCTTCGGTATGGACATCGGCGACTGCCTCATTCATCATCATCTGGCACTTCGCCACGCGTCCATTTTGGTCGAAGACCAGATAATCGTGTCCGACTGAACAAGTGCGCTCATGCGGCACAGCCAGGTTAGCCCGGTCGGTCAATGATGCCAGCAAACTGTGTTCCGGCAAAGTATCTTCGATCACATCAAAAGCCGCCAGCATCCCAGCGATGATTTTTTCTTCTTCGAGTTTCAAATCCGTGTGTGTGACGGATAAATCATTCTGGCGGTAAAAGTTAACGCTGAACGGCAAATCCCGCTCCAGCACCCAGGCGATGATCGCTGGCAAACCCTCAGCATTACGCCCACTGACGGTAATCGAAATATGCGGCACAAGCGCATGGTCAAGCGCCAATTCCACCGCTTCGGCGACATCCTGGAACGTGCCACGCCCTCCGGCATACGGACGTTGCGTATCGTGCCAGTCGCCCATACCATCGAGGGAAATCATCAAGCGCAGGTTGTGGGATTGGAGATTAGTGATGATTGCCTCGGTGAGCAGGGTTCCGTTAGAAAGCACAACACCGTCAAGTTCAAGATTATATTCTTCGGCAAGTTGTTGGGCGTATTGGTGCAATTCCAAAATCAACGGGAAGCGCAGCAACGGCTCACCACCGGCGTATTTGAGCTTGACGGTTTCATAGCCATGCGCCAGCGCCGAGCGGAAGGTAGCATCCACGGCAGCACGACCGGTTTCGGCGGTCATATCTTCGCGCACATGCGGCAGGTAGCAGTATGCGCAGCGCAGGTTGCAGCGGTCGGTGAGGTGCAGCCAGGCGGAGAGAAATGCAGAAGGTTGAAGGTTGAAGGTTGAAGATTGTTCAGTTTGCGGCACCAGCAATCCGGCGGAGGCCATTTCGAGGGCGGCCTGGGTTTCTTCTTCTGACAAATTGAGTAAGTCAATATTTTGGGTTTGTTGAAAGCGCGTCCAGAGATCGTAGGCAGAAGGATTGAGAACCGCCAACGGAACAAAACCGCCGGGTGTGAACATGCCTTGCCAGCCATCTGAAAAGGGGATGATTTGGGCATCAACCGCGCGCCAGGTACCTGTAAAATCAGCCGTGGTGAAGTCGGCGCAGGGGGTAACAGCGCAGGCGCAGTCGCAATCGCAATCACACTGACCTGACTCATGATTGGCTAGCTGATATTTCAGCATTGAAGAATCATAAATAATATACTTCATTTCTTTCCTAACGTAAGTGTTGCGCAATCAGAGACCGGATCGCAAAAAACGGTCATAGAACACAAGATTATTTGAACATTACCAACTGAATACAGACCCGTTATGCTTGTGGCCTATTCAATCCGGAAAATTGGAGGGGCCATGAGCAAAAATAACGAGCAAGTTTTCGAGACCCAGCACGCATTTTTGGTGGCCTGGGGCCAGTTTGCACAGGAAACCGGGCTGGTGAAAGCCCTCGAGGCAGTTCCGCTGAAACAAAAGGTGTATCGTCATAAACCACAGACAAAGGTACTGGAGTTTCTGGTAGCCCTGATGAGC
>JABGRQ010000063.1:7574-19719 GCA_018648225.1 Chloroflexota bacterium | reverse complement strand
CAGCGGCAGCCAGGTGATGAAGATTTTCCGAAGCGAAACGGGATTTAAGGAAGATGGTTGAATCAAAGGGTTTTCTCTGTTTTTTCTTGCGCATCTGCGTGAGGGGATATTTAGGCCGTCTGTGGTTCTTTGGGCAGCGCCAGAATTGCCGGAATCGTGACCAAAGCAATCAACGCGCCGATTAAAAAGGTTGTTCGCAATCCCCAGGCATCACCGGCCATACCTACCAGCAGCGATGAAAACGACATACCCAAAAAACTGATGAACATGAATAGCCCATTGGCCGTGGCGCGGTTTTCCGGGTGATGGTCTTGCACCAAAGCCAGCAGAACTGGCTGAGTGGACAGGCTGAAAAAGCCCAGCATAATCAACGCCGGAATGAGCAGCCAGCCCTTTGCCAGCAAAAACAAGCCGGTCATCACCGTCGCGCTGACCATTGCAATGATCAAAGTTGGTTTGCGCCCCACCCGGTCGCTGACGCTTCCGCTGATCAGCGCGCCGACGACACCGGCGCCTTCAAGCACCGACAATGAAATACCCGCAAATACCAGACTGGCCCCTTCGCCCTTCATGAAGATGGGCATGAACCGCGTGATGCTGGTCGCCAAAAACGCGCGCGGCACCACAATAAAGAACATTGGCAAAAAGAAAGCTATATACTGTGGCAATGCATCGAAAAAATTTCCCGGTTTTTTCTGCTCCGATTTACTTGAAACCGAACGGAAGCGCCAGAGCAAGAGCAATGAGGCAGCCCATCCGATAATCAGGAGCCGATATATGCCATCAAATCCCCAGATGCCAATGCCCGCGACCACAATCAACGGGCCAACCGTGCGGCCTAATTCGCCGCCCGCCATAAACCAGCTCATACCGCGGCCCACATTTTTGCCAGAAATACGGGCAATCATTGCCGGGGCTGGGGCATGAAACGCCGCCGAACTGATCCCCATCATGACCAGTAGCAAAATAATCGCTGTCTGGTTAGGTGCATTTCCCAAAAGACTAATCACCGTCGCAGTGACTGCCGGGGCAAAAATAATAAAATAACGGACGCTGATCTTGTCTGCCAGATAGCCGATAAAAGGGTTTATAAGCGCGGGAAGTTGTGAGAGCATGGTCAAAAAACCGACCATCGTCAGTGAGAGTGAAAGCTTTTCCTGTAATTCAACCAACAGCATTGGCAAAAATGCCGAATACGTGTCATGAACAAAGTGTCCGCCAACAATTGTGAGAACATTTTCAGTTTCGAACGGAGCTTCTTCGGTTGCGTTTTTTTTGAGAATCTGTGATGTCATATAAGCTGCCTTTCAAGTGATTGCCAAATATACCGCATCTTGAATGCTGACACAAGAAAAGCCGCGCAGATTGCTTGACTCATCGCACACTCTCCAGTACAATCCCGCCCTATATGAACCACAAAACCATCCGCTTCTTCGCTTTTTATTTTTATTACGGTAACACCCCTACGGTTGCCGTTGGTGGCGCTTAAGCGGATAAAGATAAGCACAACGATCTGAGACGCGAGGCCAACGGCCTCGCGTTTTTGCTTTCTGGAGGAAAGTATGCCTGTACGAGGAATACGCGGCGCGATAACTGTGGATGAGGATCATCCCGAAGCGATTCTTGCCGCAACACAAGAACTGCTTGAAAAGATCGGAGTATCAAACCCGGCCCTGCGCGTGAGCGACCTCGCCAGTGTTTGGTTCACCCTCACAGCCGATCTCCGTTCCGTTTTTCCCGCCAAAGCCGCGCGCCA
The DNA here is from genome assembly GCA_018648225.1 of Chloroflexota bacterium. NCBI lineage: Bacteria > Bacillati > Chloroflexota > Chloroflexota bacterium. The sequence continues at coordinate 17,963 of JABGRQ010000063.1, read as the reverse complement.
GCTTGGTTGGACAGATGTCCCCCTGATGTGCGCTCAAGAGATCCTTGTCCCTGGGAGTCTGCCGCGCTGCGTGCGTGTGCTGATCCATTGGAATACCGGCCTGCCGCAGAACGAGATTCGCCATATCTACCTGCGTGAGGCCGCCCAACTCCGCCCGGATATTTCTGGGTAGGAAAAACTTATGATGAAATCAGGAAGCCACGAAATAATTTTCTGCGTTCCTGGTTTCATCATAAAAAAGATAGTCTGCCAAAAATTAGGAGAGAAATAATGCTAATTATCATGCGTCCGGGAGCCAGCAAAGTAGAAACCCAGGCCGTTATCGCCCGTATCGAATCACAGGGTCTGGCTGCCCACCCCATTTACGGCGAAGAGCACACCGTCATCGGCGCAGTCGGGGATGGTCGCCCGGTCAATCGCGATCAATTCATCCTCATGGATGGCGTCGACCGGGTTGTGCCTATCTCGCGGCCCTTCAAGTTGGCCTCGCGCGAATTCAGCCTGCAAGATTCAGCTTTCCCGCTCAACGGTATTTCAATTGATCCAGGGCATGTTGTTATCATTGCCGGGCCGTGCTCGGTAGAGAGCCGCACGCAAATTTTAGAAGCCGCCCATGCCGTTAAAGAAGCCGGGGCGCACGCCTTGCGCGGGGGCGCCTTCAAACCGCGCACATCACCCTACTCCTTCCAGGGGATGGGCGAAGAAGGTCTCGAACTGCTTGCCGAAGCGCGTGAACAAACCGGCCTGCCCATCGTCACCGAAGTGATGACTCCCGAACAAATTCCCCTGGTAGCTAAATATGCTGACATGCTCCAGATCGGGGCGCGTAATATGCAGAATTACTCATTGCTTAAAGCCGTTGGCCAGTGTGAATGTTCCGTATTGATCAAACGCGGCTTATCCTCCACCGTGGAAGAACTACTCATGGCAGCGGAATATGTGCTTTCTAAAGGTAACCGGCGCGTCGTTTTGTGTGAGCGCGGCATTCGCACTTTTGAAACTTCCACCCGCAACACTACTGACATCAACGCTATCCCTGTGCTTAAAGCGCAGACCCACCTTCCTGTGGTGCTCGACCCCAGCCACGGCACCGGGCATTGGGAGTACGTCACCGCGATTGCCCGCGCCGGTATCGCCGCCGGAGCCGATGGCCTGATCGTCGAAGTACATCCTGACCCCGATAATGCCCTCTCGGATGGCGGTCAGTCGCTCAAACCCGAGCGCTTCGCCGAGATGGTGCTGCAAGTCAAAGCCATCGCCGAAGCCGTGGGCAAAAAACTCGCCCCCACACAATAACAAAATGGGTTCAATCTGAATGTACTTTGGATGACCGGAAGTCGATTTTATCGATTGAGCCATTTCTTTAGCTAAAGGAGACTAATCCATGCTCATTATTATGCGAGCTGGTGCTAGCCAGACCGAAGTGAAGTCGGTTGTGGCGCGCATTGAAGCCCAGGGCCTGAATGCCCATCTTTCGCAAGGCGAAGAACGCACTATTATCGGAGCCGTGGGAGATGGCCGTATCGTTAACCGCGATCAATTCGTTGTTATGGATGGCGTTGACCGCGTGGTGCCGATCTCGCGTCCTTTCAAGTTGGCCTCGCGCGAATTCAGTCCTCAGGATTCGGCCTTTCCGCTCAACGGCATCTCCGTCGAGCCGGGTCAAATCGTGATTATCGCCGGGCCATGCTCGGTGGAGAGTCGCACACAAATTTTGGAAATTGCTCACGCTATCAAGGAAGCCGGAGCGCACGCCTTGCGTGGCGGGGCTTTCAAACCGCGCACCTCGCCCTATTCCTTCCAGGGCATGGGCGAAGAAGGCCTGAAATTACTCGCCGAAGCGCGTGAGCAAACCGGTTTGCCCGTCGTCACCGAAGTTATGGCCCCGGAGCAAGTTTTGTTGGTCTCTCGATATGCCGACATGCTCCAGATTGGGGCGCGCAATATGCAAAATTATGCACTGCTCAAAGCTGTTGGACTCGGCGACCGCCCCGTGTTGCTTAAGCGCGGTCTCAGCGCAACCATTGAAGAGTTGTTAATGGCCGCTGAATACATCCTTTCGAAAGGCAATCGTCGTGTCGTTCTGTGTGAGCGCGGCATCCGCACTTTCGAAACGGCCACCCGCAACACTACCGATATCAACGCTATCCCCGTACTTAAAGCGCAGACGCATCTCCCCGTAGTCCTCGATCCCAGCCATGGCACCGGGCACTGGGAATACGTCACCGCGATTGCCCGCGCCGGTATCGCCGCCGGAGCCGATGGTCTGATTATTGAAGTCCACCCCGACCCTGATAATGCTGTCTCCGACGGTGGGCAGTCACTCAAGCCTGAGCGTTTCGCCGAAATGGTCAAGCAGGTTGCCGGTATTGCCGGAATCCTCGGAAAACAACTTGCGCCACAGGTGAGTTAGATGAGACCTCCGAGATTTCCACAACGATTGGCGTTTATAAACAGCATTGTATTGCAAATTGAGTTGCCGAAACACAACGCTTAAAGGGTCTCCGGGAATCGCCGTGGTAGTTCCCAAAGAACCCTCCTAAAATCTCAGAGGTCTAATGAGAGTCCTTTATGATCGAAGATGGATTTTTCCGTAGAAAAACCATAGCCATAGTTGGCCTGGGGCTGATGGGCGGATCGCTGGCGCTGGCGCTGCGCTTGCATGTCGGCGCTTTGCTCGCGGTGGATCCTGATCCCGAAACCCGGCGCTACGCCCTGGAGCGCAGGCTCGTGAATAAAGCCTCCGCGGATCCGGCTGAAATTCTTCCCCAGGCAGATCTTATCATCCTGGCCGCGCCGGTGCGGGTGAACTTGCAACTGTTGGCCCAACTCCCGACGCTTTGCCCGACCTCCAGCGCAGTCATCGATCTCAGTTCTACCAAAGCCGAAATTGTTGCCGAAATGAATCGCCTGCCAGAGCGTTTTTTTGCCCTGGGCGGGCATCCGATGTGTGGCAAAGAAACCTCCGGCTTGCCTCACGCCGAAGCCAAACTTTTCAAGAATGCCGTATTCGCCCTGACGCCCACTGAGCGCACCACGCCCGCCCTGCGAGAACTCGCCGAACAAATGATTTCCCTGATTGGCTCGCGCCCCCTCTGGCTGGATGCCCAAACCCATGATAACTGGGTGGCCGCGACCAGCCATCTGCCCTACCTACTTTCGGCGGCGTTATCAAGTAGCGCTCCACCCGAGGCCGCGCCCTTAGCCAGCAGCGGATTCCGCAGCGCCACCCGTCTGGCCGCCAGCGACGTGGATATGATGCTGGATATTCTGCTTACCAACCGCGCTCCGCTCATCTCCGCTTTGCAGAATTTTCGTCTGGCCCTCACCGAACTCGAAACCACCCTCGCTGCTACCAATGAACGCGCCCTTAGAGAACAACTCACTCATGCCCGTGGTTCTCGGAAAAAACTGCTGTCAGACTAACTTTCAATTTTTAGCCTGCAATTTGTGAACCTATCTCTCAATCATGACCTTGCCAATCACAATCACTCCTATCCCTCAGCCCCTCGCCGCTCGCGTGCGCGTACCCGGTTCCAAGAGTCACACCAATCGCGCTTTGCTTGTCGCCGCGCTGGCCTCCGGGCAGACAGTTCTTGAAAACGCGCTCTTCTCGGATGACTCACGCTATTTTGCGGCTGCCCTCACCGGGCTGGGTTTCGATGTCCACCTGGATGAGCCGCGCCGCACGATTACAGTCACCGGCCTCGGTGGGGAAATCCCCGCTCCGCAGGCCGATCTCTATATTGGGAATGCTGGCACCGCCGCCCGTTTCCTCACCGCCATGCTGACTCTCGGCAGCGGCCAATTCATCCTCGACGGCGAGCCGCGCATGCGCCAACGTCCCATCGGAGATCTGGTTGTGGCTCTCAATAAACTTGGCGCTCAAGTTGTGGCCCCCACGGGTTGTCCGCCTGTGAGCATTCGCGCCAACGGCCTCCCCGGTGGAAAAACTTCCATCCGCGGCGATACCAGCAGCCAATACCTGAGCGGCTTGCTGATGACTGCACCTTATGCTCAAATTTCCGTTGAGATCGAGGTTAGAGGCCCATTATATTCACGCCCCTATATTGACCTGACCCTGGGCGTGATGGCTGATTTTGGCGTGGATGTTCAGCGCGTAGACTATGAGCGGTTTTGTGTTCCCCTAGGTCAGTACAAAACCCCGGAGCGCTACGCTATCGAGAGCGATGCCTCCGCTGCTTCCTATTTTTTTGCTGCCCCGGCAATTTGCGGAGGCTGGGTCGAAGTAGAACATCTCTCCCGGAAGGCACGGCAGGGGGATATCGCCTTTTTGGATGTGCTCGCGGAGATGGGCTGCATTGTGACAGAATCCCCCGCAGCGATCCGCGTTACCGGCCCGCTGCGCTTGCGCGGCGTGGATGTAGATATGGCCGACATCCCCGACACCGCTCAAACCCTGGCCGCGATTGCTCCCTTCGCCGAAACCCCAACCACGATTCGCGGGATTGCCTCTGCCCGCCACAAGGAAACGGATCGTATCGCTGCGACCTGTTCTGAATTATCCCGCCTGGGCGTGCGCGTGGATGAACACCCCGATGGCATGACGATTTATCCGTGTAACGCTGTTCGTCCGGCGCGTATCCAAACCTATAATGATCACCGCATGGCGATGGCCTTTGCTCTCGTCGGCTTACGCGCTCTTGGCATAGAAATTGAAAACCCTGCCTGTGTAGCGAAGACTTTCCCGGATTATTTTGATGTCTTGGGGCAACTGACGACCTGACCACCAGACTTATGACTTCTTTATACAATCTTCAACCTTCAGCCTTCCGTTTGGGATTGATCGGCTACCCGCTCAGCCACAGTCTGTCGCCGCGCATTCATAATGCTGCTTTGCGCGCCCTCGGCCTGGAAGGGGAGTATTGCCTGTACCCTGTACTCCCTCACTCCTTACTCACATCTCACTTAGGGAGAGGGGCTGGGGGTGAGGGATTGTATTTTCTTGAAAATTTACTTGAGACCATGCGAGCGGACCAACTTCACGGCCTTAATGTGACCATCCCACATAAGCAGGCTGTGATGCAGCATCTCGATGCCCTTACTCCCGCGGCGCAAGCCATCGGCGCGGTGAACACGATATTTCGCCAGGGCGATCAATTGATTGGCGATAATACAGACGCGCCCGGTTTTTGGGATGACATTGTCCGACGCCTGGATGTCTCGACATCGCGACCTCTCGACGCATTAATCCTGGGTGCTGGCGGCTCGGCGCGCGCCGTTGTCTATGCCTTGCTCTCGCAGGGCTACCGCGTCACCATCGCCGCCCGCCGTCTTGAGCAGGCCAATGCCTTTGCCACACACTTCGCTGGTAAATTCCCGAATCTGCAACTTGAAACCTTCAACCTGCAATCCAAAGTTCTACGTGACCGCCCCTTCGATATCATCGTCAACACTACGCCCCTCGGCATGTCGCCCAATACCGAAGCTTCGCCCTGGCCTGTGGAGACTCCCTTTCCAGAAAACGCCGCCATTTATGACCTGGTTTATAATCCAAACGAGACTCTGTTGGTCAGGCAAGCGCGCGCTGCCGGGCTGAAAGCTGTCACCGGGTTTGGGATGCTGATTGAGCAAGCTGCTCTGGCCTTCGAGCGTTGGACGGGCCTTGAAGCCCCTCGTACTCTGATGCATAAAGCCTTAGACGAACCGACGAAATGATATTATGACGAATCCGACTGACAAACTTTCCCCAAATTATTTCGCCACCCTCAGCGCCCGCGTGGCCGAATTGTGCGCCGCCGGATATGATGTCATCCGTCTGGATATTGGCTCGCCAGATTTACCGCCTGCCGCGCATATTGTGGAAGCACTGACTCGCTCGGCGCGTGATTCGACCAGTCATGGCTATCAACCCCTCAGCGGATCGTCGGAAATCCGTCGGGCGTGGGCGCAGCTTTACCAGAATCAGCATGGAGTAAAACTCAATCCCGATGATCTGCTGCCCCTCCTGGGGTCGAAAGAAGGCGTCTTCCATCTTTCGCTGGCAATTCTCAATCCGGAGGATGTGGTTTTGGTTCCTGATCCCGGCTATCAAACCTACGCTCAGGGTGCGCGTTTTGCCGGAGCTGAGCCGGTCAACTTTCCGCTGCTCCCCGAAAACGGCTTTTTGCCTGATTTAGACGCCATCCCTGCCGAGATCGCCTGCCGCGCCAAATTGATGTGGTTGAACTATCCCAACAATCCCACTGCCGCCGTTGCCAATCTGGAATTTTTTGCCCGCGCCGTGCAGTTCGCCCGCCGCAACCAGATTTTGCTGGTGCATGATGCGGCCTACACCCAGATCACCTTTGACGGCTGGCGCGCACCCAGCATTTTAGAAGTACCGGGCGCGGCGGATGTGGCTGTGGAACTTAACACGCTTTCGAAATCGCATAATATGGCTGGCTGGCGGTTGGGGGTGGCGGCGGGCAACAGAGTGGCCATCGGTGCATTGCGCAAGCTAAAAACACATGCCGATAGCGGCCATTTTTTACCCATTCAAGAGGGTGCCGTTGCCGCCCTGACCGGCGACCAGGGCTGGCTGGCCAAGCGCAATGCTGTGTATCAGGCGCGTCGTGACGTTACCATGAACGCCCTGCAAAGTGTGGGTTTGCAGCCGCACGCGTCGAAAGCCTCGCTCTATATCTGGTGTCCGATTCCGGAGGGCTGGCGTTCGATGGATTTTGCCTTGCATATTTTAAACACTGCCCATGTCAGCGTGACGCCCGGAACCATCTTTGGCCCGCGTGGCGAAGGCTATTTTCGCTTATCGTTGGTGCAGCCGGAAGAAGTGATCGAGGCGGCGATGCAGCGAATGAAAAATCTATTGAAAGTTGCATGTTGAAAATTGTTGTTGAGCCTTCAACTTTCAACTTGTAACCTTCAACTTTCAACCGAAGGAAACTCCATGTTTACAACACGATTGCGATTTTTGACTGCTGGCGAATCCCACGGCCCCGAATTAACTGCTATTCTCGAAGGGCTGCCCGCTGGTTTGCGCCTGGATATGGAAGCCCTCAATCATGAACTGGCTCGCCGTCAGCAGGGCTATGGGGCTGGCCCGCGCATGAAAATGGAGCGCGACCAGGCGCAAATTCTCAGCGGCGTGATGGCGGGCGAAACCATCGGCGCGCCGCTTGCGATGCGTATAGCCAATTTGAATCACGAGAAATGGCTGGGGCAGGCCATTGACCCTTTCACCGCGCCGCGCCCCGGGCATGCCGACCTGACCGCAGCGATCAAATATGGTTACCGCGACCTGCGCCCTTCGTTGGAGCGCGCTTCGGCTCGTGAGACGGCTGCCCGCGTGGCGGCAGGTGCGGTGTGCAAGCATTTGTTGGCCGAATTCGGGGTGAAGATTATCGGTTATGTGCGCGCCATTGGGGAAGTTAAAGCCGATATTGAGAGCATCCCGCTCGAAAACCGCGCCGCCCAGGCTGAAGCCAGCGATGTGCGTTGCCCCGATCCCGTCTCCGCCGAAGCCATGCGCACCCGTATCCGTCAGATTATGGAGCAGCGCGATACTCTCGGCGGGGTGATTGAAGTTGTAGCCCTCAACCTGCCGCCCGGCCTGGGTTCACACGTTCATTGGGATCGCAAGCTCGAAGCCCGTTTGGGCGCGGCGGTGCTGGGTGTGCAGGCTATTAAAGGTGTCGAGTTCGGCCCGGCTTTCGAAAATACTCGTCTTCCTGGCACACAGGCCCATGATGCGATTTCCCTTACCCCTGGAACATCTCCCTCGCGGGACGAGGCGGAATTATCCCGCCCCAGCAACCACGCCGGGGGCATCGAGGGCGGCATTAGCAATGGGCAGCCGCTTATCATTCGGGTGGCGATGAAACCCATTGCGACCACACTGACCCCGCAGCAAACTGTCGATCTTGCCGACGGTCAGCCGCACCCCACACAGTACGAGCGCTCCGACTTTTGCCCCGTGCCGCGCGCTGTGCCGATTATTGAGGCTGTCGTTGCCTTTATCCTGGCTGATGCGCTGCTCGAAAAACTGGGTGGCGACTCGCTGGCCGAAATGAGACCGCGCTTCAATGCCCTGCGTCGGGCGCGTCTCGAAGACCTTCCAATGGACAACACCCCTCACACCTGGTGGCCTGCATGAGCAATTCAACTTTTAACCTTCAACCTTCAACCGTTTTACTCTACGGCCCTTCGGGTTCGGGTAAAAGCACCATTGGCCGTTTGCTGGCCGAAAATTTAAACTTGTCCTTTGTTGATTTAGATGTGGAAATCGAAGCTCGCAGCGGGATGCTGGTCCCCGAGATTTTCGCATCCCAGGGCGAAGCGCGTTTTCGAGAGTGGGAACGAACGACTTTGGAGCTGATCCTGGCATCCGATGAACAGGTGATTGCCCTCGGGGGCGGCGCGCTGACCGTGCCCGAAACGCGTCAACTGGCTGAGCGCGCCGGAGATGTGATCCTACTCCACGCCGCGCCGGATGCACTACTGGCGCGCCTGCAAGCGGATGATGATCCACGCCCGCTATTAGCCCCCTCACCCCTGGCTCCACTTCCTGAGGGAGAAGTGAAAGCAAGTGCGGAAAAATTGGAATCTATGCTCGCCCGACGCAGCGGACATTACGAATCCTTCGAACGCAAACTCGATACCACGCATCTCAGTCCGGAAGAATCTACCTGGGAACTTCAGATCAAGTTGGGGCGTTACCATCTCAAGGCCATGTCCCCGGCCTATGATGTACGCGTCCAGCCCGGCGGGTTGGATGAACTCGGCGTGCTGATGCAAGCGCGCGGCCTGAACGGCCCGGTGGCGGTTGTCACGGATGAAAATGTCGGGGGGTTGTACCTGCCTCGGGTACTGGAATCCCTTCAAAAATCCGGCTACGAAGCGCGCGGAATCACGATTCCCGCTGGGGAGACGTACAAAACCCTGGAAACGGTATCCCAACTCTGGGACGGGTTTTTATCCGCAAAAATCGAACGCCGCAGCACCGTGGTGGGTTTGGGCGGTGGGGTGGTCGGCGATCTGGCCGGGTTCGCCGCCGCGACTTTTTTGCGCGGTGTACCTTGGGTGGCCGTGCCAACCTCGCTGCTGGCGATGGTAGATGCCAGCATGGGCGGCAAAACTGGCGCCGACCTGCCGCAAGGCAAAAACCTGATCGGCGCTTTCCACCCGCCGCGGCTGGTGCTGGCCGACCCCGAAGTGTTGGCGACCCTGCCTGAAGAAGAACTGCGCTCCGGGATGGGGGAAGTGGTTAAACATGGTGTCATTGCGGATGCTAAATTGTTCGAGATTTGCCGAAACTTTCGAGGTCTCACTGACCTCGGAGGTTTGCTCGTCAGCCGGGCGATGGCGGTGAAAATCCGCGTTATCGAGCAAGACCCCTTCGAGCGCGGCATCCGGGCGGCGCTGAATTTAGGGCATACCATCGGGCATGCCGTTGAACTGGTTTCGGGCTTTGAACTACGCCACGGAGAAGCGGTGGCGATTGGCACGGTGGCCGAAGCGCGCCTGGCCGAACAGATTGGCCTGGCCGAGTCCGGTTTGGCCAATAAGATAGCTGCTGTGCTGCAAGCCGTCGGGCTGCCCACGGAAATTCCCCCTGAACTTGATCGGGATGCCCTCATCCACGCCATGCAATACGATAAGAAAAAATCTGGCGGCGCGGTGAAATTTGCCCTGCCCGCGGCGATAGGGGATGTGCGCGTGGGGATAGAAGCAGCGGATATGGGTATTGCTCAGGTTATAGCCAGATGCACGACAATGGAACGCGGATGACGCAGATTTACACAGATTTTTTTGCTTTTATCTGCGGAAATCTGTTTAATTCGCGTTATCCGCGTTCTATTCCAACGGTAGCTAAGAAGGTATAGTTTTCGTAAGAAAGAAGGGAAGCATTATGTTAAAAATTCTCATTTTACATGGCCCCAACTTAAACTTACTCGGTCTGCGCGAGCCGGATATTTATGGAGCGCGGACATTGGATGACATCAACGCGCGTTTGGTTGATCTGGGCGCGGAATTGGGCGTCGAAGTGCGTGCATTTCAGTCGAACAGCGAAGGGGCGCTGATTGATGCTCTGCATGATGCCCGCGGCTGGGCCTCGGGGGTGGTTTTCAACCCCGGGGCATATACCCACACCTCGGTAGCGCTGCGGGATGCTATCGCTGCCATCGAAATCCCGGTGGTTGAAGTGCATCTCTCGAATGTGTACGCCCGCGAAGAATTTCGGCACAAATCGCTGTTGGCCCCGGTTTGTCTGGGGAAAATCAGCGGCTTCGGCTGGGAGTCGTATGCCCTGGGGCTGCGGGGTCTCGCATCGAAACTGGATGGCCGAGACGCGATAAGATAACGCGAATATCACGAATAATGCGAATGACGCGAATGAAAACAAAGGAAAATTCGCGCCGTTCGCGTTCC
>JABGRQ010000063.1:0-7474 GCA_018648225.1 Chloroflexota bacterium | reverse complement strand
CGCGTTCCAGGATACAAATATTTTTCGACTATAATCAGGGAGGAATCAGGGAAGCGCGCCCATGAATATTCTCAAAGCTGTAATATTTATATTCGCCTCGGTGTGGATTATGTGGGTTTCGCGGGCCGCGCTCAAAGACCCGCGCTCGCATGGTTTTTATCGCTTCTTTGCCTGGGAAGCAATTTTGCTGCTTGTGCTGCTCAATCTGAATTACTGGTTTGTGCAGCCGTTGGCGTGGCATCAACTGATCGCCTGGACTTTGTTATTCATTTCGCTGTATATCGTTATCGAGGGCTTTCGCCTGTTGCGCCGCGGCAAATCGGGAGAATCTCGCCGGGATGATTCCCTGCTGGAGATGGAGAAAACCACCGAGTTGGTGACCAGCGGCCTGTATGCTTATATCCGCCACCCGTTGTATAGTTCGTTGCTATTTCTGACCTGGGGAACTTTTTTCAAGCATCCGAATCTGACAGGTTTCTTTCTGGCTTTGTTAGCAACGGTTGCGTTGGCGCTGACTGCCAAAGTGGAAGAGTTTGAAAATTTGCAATATTTTGGGGATGATTACAGAGTATACAGGCAGCGCACGAAAAAATTCATTCCGTTCTTTTTCTAATTTGGAGATTTCGATGGCAAGTGTGCAGGGCATAGGCGGCGTTTTTATCGAAAGTAATGATGCGCAAAGTTTGGCAGAATGGTATCGGGATGTGTTGGGTATCGAGATGGAAGCCCACCCCGATGGAATCGGCTATTATCGCGTCTTTCCCACGCGGGATGTAGAATCAAGCGTTGTACGGGAGAATCCTGTTTTTGCGATTAACGAGGCCCGGGAGCAAATCCCGGCCTCGGACAGGGGATTCACCCTCAACCTGCGTGTGGATTTCCTGTCCCCTTACCTGGATCAACTCAGGGAGCGGGGCGTCATCGTCGAGGAAAAAATCCTGGAATGGGAACGCGGTCGTCATGCCTGGATTCGCGATCTGGATGGCAACCGCATCGAGTTGTACGAAGAAATTCTGGTGGATGAAGCATGACCGAATTCGTTGACCGCCACTGGCGCAAGATCGCTTTGGCTTTCGGGTTGGCAGGTTTTGGCCTGATTCTGTGGGCGACTTCGCTTTATGGGGCGGGTGTTTCGGGGGATGCAGTCGATTATCTCTCTACTGCCGATAGTTTGAAGCGCGGCGCTGGCTTCACCGATTTTACCGGGGAGCCATATATTTATTGGCCGCCGCTGTATCCGCTGCTCTTGGCGAGTTTGAGTTGGATTCTGGGTTTGGATACCTTTATTGTTGGCGGGTGGTTGAACGCGGTTTGTTTTGGCGTCATTGTTATGTTGGCAGGGGTTTTGTTGCGAAAAACATTGGATCAATCGCCATTCTGGTTTTTCTGGGGATCGCTGGTTGTGTTGTCGGCGCTGCCTCTGGTTCAGTTGGCTGCTAATATTCTTTCCGATGCATTGTTTGTTGTCTTGGTGTTGCTCTATGCTTTTTGGGGCTGCGCCTATTTGAATGGTCCGACGCCCAAACGATTATTGCGGCTGAGTTTGTTGGCCGCCGCGGCGGCGTTGTTGCGTTGGCATGGCGTGTTGTTGGTGGTATCGGTTATCGTGTTAGTATTGATTGCGCAGCGCAGAAATTTAAAAATTGCCTTGCGCGATGCCGTGTGGTCAGGGGTTTTGGCTACACTTCCCTTTGGCGTGTGGGTTATTGGGAGAAATTATCGCTTATTGGGTTCGGTGATGGGCTATCGCGACACGGGTGAGATCAGCATTTTATATAACCTGAATGATGCATTTCAAAAGATGTCTCACTGGTTTTTGCCCGATCAACTCTTGAGCAAAGTTTCCCCGCTTATTTTTCTCAGCGGGGCTGTTGTTATATTGCTTTTGCTCGTAGCCAGGCAATCTGGGCGACAGTTCTTCGTGCCGCTATTCTCGGCTGATAATTTGCCTTGGGTGATCTTTTTTGCGCTTGATTTTTGCTTTATTATGCTTACCTCGATTACATACGATCACGCGGCCTATTTTGATGACCGCTACTATGCACCACTTTTTATTTTTGTTGTTCTGTTGATGGGGCGAATTCTTCAGAATTTTGCAGACAAATTTGGGCGCATTCGCTGGTCTGTTGCGGCGCGCTGGCTGTTTATGCTGGCCTTGAGTCTGTGGCTGCTATACCCGGCGTATCGGTTGTATAAATATGCTGTGGTCAGTCGAGCGCAAGGGGAACCGACGTATAACATCTATAATTCGGAGCATTTTCGCGAGTCGGCGTTAGTGGTGCGTCTTTTGGAGCCCTCCTTTGACAAATCGCAACCGCTATATAGTAATTATCCTGCGGCGGTCTATTTTTACACTCGCCAAATAACCTTGCGCGCGCCGCTCTCGTCTTCTGGTGAACCTGCCGATTTCGATGATCTATATCAGCGTTATGCCAAATGGCCCCCCGAAGACAAGGCTGTGTTGATTTGGTTTTTGCCAAATGATTGGCACTATTATTATCACCCGGAAGATTTAACCGCCATCGCCGAAGTGCGGATTGAGTTTAGTAGTCCCGATGGAATGATTTATGCTGTCACGCAGCGATAATCGAACTTTAGGGGAAAATAAAAAACCGATGTAATATATTCACATCGGTTTTTTTGTTGTGCTGGCTATGCTTATTCTACTGGTGCAATCCACAGACTATGCAGCATTGGCGTGAAAACTGTTTGATATGTTTGATCAAAGTCAATGGCGGGAGCCTGCATTACAAGGGCATAGGCATTGCCCGCGCCGTCGGCCATGCCTACTAAAAGTGCCGCTATAGAGTTGCCATCCTGATTGGTATAGGTTACTGGCATATAACTGGCCTGGGCTAAACCGCCGAGGAAAAACTCGCCTTGTTCGCCATAGCTCAAATCGGGGTGTTGGCTGAACCATAAGATCATCAGATTAGAGAGTACATCCTCACGGGTATTGTTTTTGGATGCGTACGATGTGTACCAGAAGAAGGTATTATCATTTTCCGGATTCGTGATATAGAGATAATTGTTTGCCGTGTGATCTTCGCTGGCGTACCACTCAACAGGGTGGTTGATAGAGATGCGGAAAAAGCCTGAGACGTAGGCTTGCATCGGAAGCGTTTCGCCAGCTTCGATTTCAAAGAATTCGTTGGCATCTAAGTTTCCGGCAATGAAGACATCAACTTGATATTCTCCGGCGGGGATGGGAGCCCCTTTTATGCGCAGCCGCGCTAGCCCGGTTGTGTCGCCTGACCAACCGTCTGCAATATATTGGTCAAATAACTCGCCATTCTGATACCAACGCACCATCCAAGGTGTATTTGCGGACATTTGGGAGAACTCAATCAACGTGTAAATTGAAGGTGTTCCCGCGGTGAAGGTGTTGCCTGCATCAATTAAGCTGCCATCTGCGGCGATGCCGCCCGCGAACAGAGTTTGTTCTACCTTACCAGGATGCTCTTGCGGCGTGATTTCGCCAAGTAATGCCAGACTGGCGGCGGTTTCTTTCCAGCGGAGTAGGGCATCATTAATATGGGGAGTATCTGGCGCTTGGGTTTGCAGATCGTTTAGGTCAAGAATAGCAGTGGCAAACAAATTGGCCTGTTCATCAGGCGATTCTTCGAGCAGGCAGGCGATTGCGCCGTCATACGTCTGGGCGGAGGCTTCACTTTGAGAATCAGCAAGCAACGCCAGGCCAAGATTGACTCTCGCTGTGCATTCGGTAGGCTCCGCCTCGATGGCAGTTTCCAGCGCCGAAATCGCGCTTTGATAATTCCCAGCCAGGGTATACGCCCAACCCAAATTTGTGTAGACGACCGACCCCGAGTTTCCAAGCTCGATTGCTTTTTGCATATCAGCGGCAGCACGGGCGTTTTTCATCTGATCGGCATCCAGTAAGCGGGTTTGTAGGGTTGTGTAGCCGCGCCACTGATAGGCATCGGCATACGCGGGGTCAAGTTGGATGGCATTATCAAAGGCTTCAATGGCATTTGCACTCAGGGTCGCAGCGGTATCGTACGGCGCGGTATAAGCAATATTGCTGACGATTTGCCCTTCGACAAATTGCTCGATCGCGGCAGCGGATGTGACCGTCGTGGGCAAGAAAAACGTATTGACGGCGATGAAAATGGTCGTTATTTTGAGGGTCAATGCACTGGCGGCGAAGAGATAGCGCACCCAATTAGCAATATTGAGTGACATGCCGTAAAGAAAGAGCGCCACAGAAAGCATAGACACAGCTTCGCGATAGCTGCCCGCTTTGCCGCGCCAAATGGCGGCTTCGCGTTCGTAGGCCTTTTGCATCTGGTAGGTGAAGTAGGCTTCGCGATGGGATTGCTCGTAAAAACTGGCATAATCACCGGCATATTCGTCCGAGAGCAGGGGAGTGAGGCTGCTTAAATGGGTTTGAAGTTGTTCCCAGCGGGCAGCTACGGCTTCGGATGCGGTGATGGCGGCTGTATCATTATCCAGTTGTGCCGCAGAAGCGCTGATCTCGGCACGCTGCGTTTGTTGTTCGGCATCGTAGAAGGCGCTGTAAATATCGAGGCCGTGTGTTACGCGCTGGTCGGCACGGGTAAGAGTTCCAAAAGCGGTCACGGCTTCGGCGCGCGAGCGTTGAGCCGCCAGGTTCATGTGCAGGCCGACATCATTTTGGATGCGCACGATTGTAGCAACCCACAGCGAAGTTGCTGCCATGAGGACAGTGACGATGGTTTTGAAGTTTTTGCTCAAGAAAGATTTCTTTTCATCGGTCATGGAGGTCCTCTTTTAGGCAATGAATAAAACTAAATAAACAAGATCGGCGATAAAGAGCAGGCAACCAATAGTTAGAAAAACAAAACGCCATTTGCTTTTGGTTACTTTTGCAAAAATTAAAAAGGCAACAACGAACGAAAATAGATATACTCCGTTCATTAACACCGATGTTTCTGCAATCAACGCTTCGGCTTTTGCGAAATTTACTTCCGGATTGGTATCCAAATTTCGGGTTTCGAAGCGCATCTGATTTGCCAGAAATCCATCTTCGTCGAAGGTTCCATCCGGTAGAACATATTCGGGTGCGAAGAAGGTAGCTTTGGATTGCGCTGCAGTACGATATTCTTCGGCCTGTTCGTGCAGGATTTCAGCGCGAGAAGTATCGCCGCGCGCCTGGGCAACCTCGGCTTCAGTGTCAATCAGGCTGGATAACTCACTTAGGCGCTGATACTCAGCATAGGCGCGCAAATCCTGAAACATCCAGGTGTGCGATATTACATCAGCTTGCTCCAGGTTAATCGCGGCAGCGATAGCCTGATTTTCATATTTGATGATGGCTCTGGAGCGCCCACCAGTGACAATGCCCATCATAGCGCCGGTTAGCGAGATGATAGCGATAGCAATTGTGATAATCGTTTCGACCGGAATGGATTTATCAGTAGATTCCGTGCTCATGGGTTATTACTCCTGCAAGGTGGGGAGATTTCAGAATTTATTGACTGACGAAAGCGAAGCTGCCGCCAAAGAAAGTCTGGATGCTCGCGCGCCCCTCTGGGGTGATCTCCATTGGGAGGCTGATCCACCCCCCCCGGCCACCGTTTTGTGCCTCGAGCCAATATAAAATGGAGAAATTTTCTGACGAGGAACCTGCCGGTATATCAAAAATAATCTCAATAGCTTCACCATTAGGCAAGATGCTCACATTTGCGCCAGCGTTATTCACAGCCATTGAAACTGCGCTGAGCAGCACCCCGCCCGGAGGGATGTCTCCTGGCAAAGTTTCTGCGTTCAGTGGCAGAATCTCAATTAGTTCACCCGCGGCGCCACTCACGTTGATCTGGCCGCCCTGAGGCAATTCGATTGTGATGGTATCCTCCGCTACGCCGCTCAGGGCTTGTTGCGTGCCGGTGAAATCGCTCGCGGTAACTGCTTCGGTCTCTGCTAAAACAAATGTTCCACCAGATTCGGCCAGCGCCGTTATAGTATCGGCCCCTCCATCCTCAAGTGGGATTTCGATCCAACCCTGATCTTCCGTCCATTGTAAAACCACCATGCTTTCTGGAGTGGTGCCGTCAGGGGCTGCAAAAGAAACCAGCACTTCGCCGATAGTTATTCCAGGCGTGTTGATCTCTTCGCCAATAAATAGGCTAGAGAGCAAGTTGAAGCCTGTCGGTAATTCACTTGGTAAAACAACCTCAGCACCTGATGTCATGCTGACCAATGCGTCAATGCCGGTATTAAAAGTAGCCCCGTTGCCTTCGGGAAGTTGTAGTGTTAGCGTATTACCCAGCGTGGCGGCTTCCAGCAGTGAAACTTGCTGGCCGTTGACTACAGTCAATACCACATTGGCAACTGGCCCTTGAAGGGCTGCCGTCGCGGCGGCAGCAATCGCTGCGGGGATATTACTGCCAGAATCGGCATCAATCAAATTCACAACACCGTCAGGCGGCGGAGCGCCGACAGCGGGTGGTTTTTGGTTGATGTTCAATATACCGCCGTTCAAGATAATCGTGCCGTTCTGTGCGACTGTACCGCTGAGCGCGTTCAGCGATACAACGCCTCCATGAATTATGATCGTTCCGGTGTTGGTAATCCCATTGGCCGCGTTGACATTGACCGATGCATTTGGGTTCGTGGCTTCAACAGTGCCGCCAATTCTTGTAGTTCCCCCACCGTTGTCGGCATTGCCATCCAGCCCGGCGTTGAAATCTACCCCGGCGGGAGCGGCTGTGCGCCCGCTTCTTTCTTCAATATTGTCACCCGCATTGCCGGTGAGCTTGCCCTGGCAGGTTTGTCCTGAAGGACACTCTGAGACCACATCCGCCTCGATGGTCAGATCATCGCCCAATTGTGCTGAGTTGTTTCCAGCCGTGAGATTGATGTCGCCCCCGCCATTTTCGCGAATGGCGCGGCTGACGCGCAGGGGGCTGTCGGCAGTGATGCGAATTTCGCCGCCATTGGTGATGATTCCCTCGACATACGATTGTCCGTAGGTATAGTGAGAGATGATCAGGCCGCCAGAATTGTGGACATAAAAACCGCCGAATGTAGAAACCCCTCCGACCAGCCAGGGCACTTGAGTTTCAAGCTCATTGATGGTTGTGCCATTTGTGCCAACCCCATTCTTGCTGCTCAAAACCAGCGTCCAGGGTGCGCCGCCGTCAATTTGCACATCGATGGCATTGTTGCCGTTGCCATCCAAAATCCGGCCGTTGGAAAAAATTTCAATATGGCGCCAGTTGGTCAATTGGCCGTTGAAAGTAACATCGCCGCCGCGCACGATAAAGACGTAGCTTTCAAGGTTGATATTGAGTGTGTGAATATCTACGCTGCCAACACCATCGCTGCGGCCAATGGCTACATAATCGCCTGCTTCCAACCGCGTTGTGAGTTCATCCGTATCCAGAACGAAGCTGCCCGTAGCACCATTGCCGATCCCGATTACGGCATCTACAGTAGAAGGATGGAAATTTACATAACCATTGCCTGCGTCAAC
>JABGRQ010000062.1 GCA_018648225.1 Chloroflexota bacterium | reverse complement strand
CAGTATGAACTCCTGGTAGTTTTGTCGTCCCTAAGTTAGCGGAAACTAAAGTTAATGATGGTGGCTTTTGGGGGCAGGTTGGTTGAGAGCGCAGACGCACAAGTGCAGGCATTAAAATTGCTGGTGGGGATATTCCCGTTTGCTGGCGAAGTGATCGAGAAAAATATTCAGCAAGTGCTTGATGCGCGCGGCTCCGTGAGTATGCTCAGTACGCTGGCATTAGCCTGGTCGGGGTCCGCTGCGTTTGCTATTTTGGCGCGGCATATTAATTTGGCCTGGCCAGCAGCGAATCGACGGCCATTTATTACGCGGCGGCTCATGGCGTTGCTCATATTGCTGGTTTTATTGTTGATGATTGCGCTGACACTGACCGCCAATACAATTATTCGCTTATTACCCCCCGGATTGAATGGCGCGGCCCAGGTTTTGTTGCATATGCGTTACTTTTCACACGTTGTTTTGTGGAGTATGCTCTTCATAACTTTGGTGACGTTGTATCGCTGGTTGCCAAATACCCATGTGCTTTGGCGCGAAGGAGCCTGGGGGGCGCTTGTCGCCTCACTTGCCGCGGAAATTATCACCTGGTGCTTTGCCTGGTATCTGAAAAGCGGTTTTGCGAATTATTCGCTGGTGTATGGTTCGCTCTCAGCCATAGCCGCGCTTTTGTTCTGGATCTATCTATTAGGCACGATCGTTCTTTTTGGCGCACATCTTGGGGCTTCGATCGCGCACCTATCAAGAAAAACCTGAAACCCATTTGACATAATGAGTTATCATATAAAGTATGGAAAAACAGCGGCACAACACCTTGGACACGCGCACATTTTTACGGACACTGCTCTCGCTGCCTTTGCGCGTTAAGATCACAGTGCCATATCTTGTGGTGGCTACCTTGTTGGCTGGTCTGGCAATATTTCTGGTTTCGCGTTCGTTTGTTGCCACACTGGAACAGCGATTCCGCACACAACTTGCCGATAGCGCTGAACGCGCCGCTGATGGCATTATCGAACTTGAAGAACGCCACCTTGTTATGTTGCGCACGATTTCATTTACGGTGGGTATTCCGGAGGCTATTGCCGATCAGAATCCCGAGGTTCTGAGAGATTTGACCCTTCCGCAGATTGTTAATAATCAGATCAGGAATGTGGAAGTGCTGGATGCCGCGGGCGCACCCATTGCGACGTGGCATTATAATCGCGAGACAGGAAAATATATTGCCGATCAAGCGACGAGCTATCCGAACTGGTCGATTGTACGTTCTGTGTTAGCGCTGGAGAGCGATGCACTTGGCGATAAATTCAGCGAAATCGTGGAAACCCCCTGGGGGTGGGTGTTGTATACCGCGGGTGCTTTGTACGATGATGATAGTGTGCTGGGCGCAGTGCTGATTGGCACGCCCATTGACGATATTATTTTGCAACTTAACGCGCAGAGCCTGGCGGGTGTTAGCATCTATAATCCAGCCGGGAATCTGGTTCGATCATCATTATTTACGGGCACTTTCGAGGAAGTTAGTCTTGGCGATATTCGGGATCGCTTCTCGGCAGATGCAAATCTCTTGCCCGCCCGGCGCGTGGATATTGAAGGGCGCAAATATATTGAGACCATTGAGCCGTTGTATTTAAGGGGCATCCCCTCCGGCTGGTATCTTGGTTTGGCGCTGCCGGAATCATTAGTGTCAGAAGATCAAGGATTTTCAGCAGGCCAACTTGTGGGATTGTTTGCGGTTGGGGTCTTGGCGCTGATTGGCCTGGGTGTGGTGGTTGCACAGATTATTGCAGTACCCGTTTTTCGATTGGTTGAAGGGACTCGCAAAGTTGGACTTGGCGCGTTGGATGTGCAATTGGATGTGGTTTCTGATGATGAAATTGGCGTTCTGACACAAGGCTTTAATGATATGGTCGTTGAATTGCAGCAACGCGAATATGTTCACGAGATGTTTGGTCGCATGGTATCCGAAGCTGTGCGGGAAGCCGTTCTCGAGAATCAAGTTCCATTAGGCGGCGAAACCAAAGATGTGGCTGTACTTTTCATTGATGTGCGTGGTTTTACGTATATGGCTGAGCAAAAACCCCCGGCTGAGGTCGTCTCGCTGCTGAACGATTATTTCTCTATGGTTGCCGAGGCAGCCCAGAAATGCGGCGGAATGATTAATCATTTTGGTGGCGATAGCGCGTTGGTTGTTTTTGGTGCCCCAATAACCGCGCCGCTGGAAGAATCGACAAAGCGTGCCGTCATGACGGCAAGTCAGATTCGCATTGGCCTCACAAAACTAAATGCTTCTAGAATCAGCTCCGGAATACCGCCGTTTAGCTATGGCATTGGAATCAATTCGGGCCCGGTTATCGCTGGAAATATTGGTTCGGCAGATCGCTTTGAGTACACTGTGATAGGGGATGTCGTCAACATCGCCGCGCGAATGCAGGCGCTGTCGCGCCAATTTTCAAATTCCCCGATATTGATTTCCGGTACCACTGCCGAGCTGCTTAAAGACAATTCATCGATCGAATGTTCCTTTTTGGGTGAATTTGCCCTCAAGGGGAAGGAAGAGTTGGTGCAGGTTTACGGCATCCAAGAGTTTCCAGAAGCTTTGCCCGAAGATTTTGACGCTTTTGATGGGCTGGATTACCCCACCTGTATCCCTCTGCTTGCAAGCTATTTGCATTGCCTGGAGTATTCACCCTCGGTGATCGCCGAGACTTTGGATGTAACCCCCGCTGAAGTGCAGCATTGGCTGGCGCAGGCGCAGGAGTACGCAGATATTATTGCAAATATACTGGTGGATTACTTTGGGTTGTCGCCAGAAGCCACCGCATGTTTGCAAATCGAATCGTCGGTAGCTGCAGACACCCAGGAGAACATATGATCGCCAGGCCGAGATTTTCTGGAGAATTACTTTCCTGGCTGACAATCATTATCGTTGCCATGGTTGGCGGCTTGTTGTTGCTACACTACGCCAATGTGTTGGCATATCGTAGTGGTACGCTGGAGCATCCCTTGCAAGTGCAGTTAGGGAATCGTGCTGCTGATTATCGGGAATTTGCTGCATACAGTTTTCAGCCATTAGCCCCTCAAGTTGAAGCAGCGGCTTTGCTCGATTTTCAAACCTTGGAGAACCAACGTGAGCAGCGCCCCGAGTATGATGTGCAGAATCTTCCTGCTGAATTGGCGGTTGGGCAAATCCTCACGCCGACTTCCCACCAGGGTTTCAAACCCACGAATACAACCGCGCCAACGTCAACGAGTCTATCCATACCGACAAAACATCCCACGTTAGCTGCACCAACGAAAGTGCCAAATACACCCGTGCCGACTCAAACGCGCGCAATCGTGAAAACGAATACGCCCAAACCTGTAAATCCCTCGAAAACGCCTAAAGCAACAAACGCAGTTGCCGATACGAGTACTCCAAAGCCTACCAGTATTCCCAATCCGACCAAAGAGCCCAATCCGACCAAGGAACCCAAACCCACCAAAGAGCCCAATCCGGGTTCAGAACCCAAGCCAACCAAAGAGCCCAAGCCCACCAAAGAGCCTAACCCGGGTTCAGAACCCAAGCCAACCAAAGAACCCAAGCCCACAAAGAAGCCATAATATATGGATATTATTGTAGCTTTAGGCGGCGGCGGCGCAAAGGGCAACGCACATATAGGCGTGTTGCGCGTGCTGGAACGTGAAGGGTTTACAATCCGTGCGGTGGCCGGAACCAGCGCCGGGGGTATGGCTGCCGCGACTTACGCAGCCGGACACTCTCCAGATGAGTTGCAGGCCTATATGACTCAGGTCAACCAGAGCAGTTTCTATGGTTTTCATCTCAGCGGCGAGCCCGCGCTTTTGGGCGTGGATGGCATTTATAAGGCGTTGCACAAACTGGTGGGCGAGAAAACCTTCAGCGATTTGCGCATCCCCTGTGCGTTAACCGCGGTGGATTTGGAAAGCAGCAAGCGTGTTATTTTGAATCAAGGCCGCGTGGTGGATGCCCTAATGGCGACAATTGCTATCCCGGGGATTTTTCCTCCTAAAAGGCTGGATGGGCATCTTCTGGTGGATGGTGGATTGCTGGACCCGGTGCCGGTCACTGTAGTTCGGGGGATCGCGCCCCGCCGCAGGATGCCGGTTGTGGCGGTTGCCCTGACCCCAGAGATGGCCGAACGCTCGGTGATGAAATCGCCTGGCTTTCTGATGCCTTCGCCCATCCTCAATCAGATTGCGCGCCTGAAAGTCGCTCAGGCTTTCGAGATTTTCATGCACTCGCTGGATATTGGCATCAGCGCCATCACCGATTTGCGTCTCGAAATCGACAAGCCCGATATCATCATTCGCCCCGATGTGGCGCATATCGGTTATCTGGATCGCGTCGATATCGCCGATGTTGCCCGGTTAGGCGAGCTGGCGACCGAAGCTGTACTGCCCGAATTGCACCGCATAGCCAGTCGCCGCCAGGGTTTCTTCCGACGGAGGAGCAGAAAATTATGACCCGCGATTTACG
>JABGRQ010000061.1 GCA_018648225.1 Chloroflexota bacterium | reverse complement strand
TTAACCGATTTTTTGTTCGAATCAAAAGGATAACGAACAAGGATGTCATTCTGAGCGGAGCGAAGAATCCCTGCAGAGATCAGTAACAATAAGCCTGCACAGACATAAATGACACACTATGCCAGGGATTCTTCGTCGCTTTGCTCCTCACATCGTCCCGATGTCCTTCGGGAGAATGACAAAAGCAAGTGTTCTATATCATTCTGACCACTACAATTTGACCAATTTTCGCGAATTCTTTGCAATGGAATCTTTTTTTGATCCACATAAATTTGCCCAATTCGCGCCGCGTGTGCCCTTTAGAGTATCCGCGTTCCATTATATGCTGAATCTCAAATAATCTTGCGTTGCCTGCGTCATATCGGCATACTCGCCGCGATATTCAGCGGGCATTAACGCGGCCAACTGATACATTATCTCAGCGGTCATCTGCTGGCGGACTTCACGGTTTACCCGCGCCTCACCAGCATCGAGCATAAAGGGGCGCCCCACCCGAATATTGAAATCGGTGCGCCGCAGCCGCGAAATATTGGCGCTAAAATTTTCGGCGCCATAATGCGCAATTGGCAGCAACGGCGCGCCGCTCAATAGGGCCAGTGTTACCGCACCGGCGTGGGCTTTGCCCAAACACCCGTCGTAACTGCGTGTGCCTTCGGGAGCCACCGCCAAGAAATAGCCTTCTTTCAACGCGGCCACCCCGCGGCGCAGGGCCTTCATATCGGCCTCGCCGCGCCGAATGGGAATAATGCCCCAGGTGTTGAACAGCCAGGCCAACAGCGACTTCTCCCAACTCTCGATTTTGGCAAAACCAGTCGTGGGGCGCGGACGCAAGCGCGTATACAGCACCGGAGCTTCGAGAAAATTAATGTGGTTGCTGATGATAATCAGCGGCCCCTCGGCGGGAATTCGCGCCATTTCCGCATCATCCACCCGGCAGACCAGATTCGTCCAACCGTGGACGGCAGCCGTTACTACTTTAAATTTCAACGAAGGGGAAAACCCGCTCATCGGGGAGTCAAAACCTCCAGCGAGGCTGGCAACAGTTCAATCAGCAGTTCCCGCCCCTCAGTGCTGACCGTCTCCCCATCCGCGTGGGTGGGCAGTACCCCCTCGAGGGCGGTCACCTGCACCCGCGCCGAATCCCTGAATAATACCGCCGGATCTTCGGCCTGCGTCCCAGCCAAGAACCGCGGGATCAATTTTAAAATCCCCAACTTGCTGACTTCCTGGGCAATGCACAGGGTAAACAGCCCATCTTCCGGGTCGCCATCCGGGGCCATCATGAACCCGCCACCCATACGACGGCCATTCATCACCGAGACCATCAACGCCGAAACGGTAAGGCTTTCGCCGTCGAGATCAAGCCGAACTTTGGGGGCCTGAAAATACAGAAAAATAGTTTTCAGCGCGGCAACCAGATAGGCCGGAAAACCGTGCAGGCGAGTGAGTTTGAGAGCTTCAAAACCAACCACGGCGTCAAAACCCACGCCAATACCGTTGCCAAAGTAGCGCCCCTGCGGATACAACGCCCCGCTGACGCGGCCAACATCAATGGTGCGGCGCTGCTGATCGGCCAACACCTGGCAGGCGGATTCCAAATCCTGCGGGATGCCCATGCCAAAGGCGAAATCGTTGCCCTGCCCCACGGGCAGCACGCCCATTGCGGCTTGCGATCCGGCATGTTTTGCCTGCATCAGGCCGTTGAGCACTTCGTTGGCCGTGCCATCGCCGCCTGCGGCCACAACAATATCAAAGCCGTCCAAGACAGCCTGCTGGGCCAGTTCCGCTGCGTGCCAGGGTCGCTCAGTTTGCACCAGATCATAGTCCAGCGCGTGGGCCTGTAAACAGGCTTCAATTTGCGGGATTGAGCGTAAGCCCTCGCCGCGTCCCGAATTTGGATTGACGATGATTTTTAATTTAGGCATTTTTCGTTTGAACAAAGAATAAGCCACAGAGTACACAGAGAAATATCTCTGTGTACTCTGTGGTTAGCTTGTTTCTACTACGCTTCGCTGACAGCGACGCTTTCCATCACATCGCCCTGGCGAATGGCGTTAACCACATCCATGCCGCTGGTGACTTTGCCGAAAACGGTGTGTTTGCCATTCAGATGCGGCTGCGGCGAATGGGTGATAAAAAACTGGCTGCCATTGGTATTCGGGCCAGCATTGGCCATCGAGAGTACGCCAGTTTCATGTTTCAGCGGGTTGCCCGCGGTTTCATCTTCAAATTTGTAGCCGGGGCCGCCGCGGCCACTGCCGGTGGGGTCACCGCCCTGGATCATAAAATTGTTGATCACGCGATGGAATTTGATGCCATCGTAAAATCCCTGGCGGGCAAGGAAGACAAAGTTATTCACCGTCTTCGGGGCGTGTTGAGCATACAATTCAATCTCGATCAGGCCGCGGCTGGTTTGCATGGCGAGCTGGTAGTTTTTTTCGGCGTCAATTTCCATTGCCGGGGGTTGTTTCCATTGCATTGGTTTATCCTTTCGTGTGTAGTAAAGAATTATCTTCCTGGTGTTTTCAACACGCCCTAAATAACTGCCGAAAAATAGGGGGTATAGGGCGCGTAGCGCCCTATACCCCCTATTTTTCGAATTTCTCATTCGCGACGGCGAAAACCTTATGATGATATTTTGGTGATTATATCATCAAGGTCAGGCCCGTGCGGCGGCCATATAGAGCAGCACTTCACGCGCCAGACGCGTATCATCCAAAGCGCGGTGGCTGTTGGGGGTTTGCAGGCGACATTGAGCGCGGGCATTCTCCAGGCTTTGCCAGCGATACGACCCCCGTCGGGAATTCCACTGCCCGTAGAACTGCGCATATAGGCGCATGACGCAAAAATACTCCCCTTTCGGCTGCTGCCATTGCATTCGGTTGAGTTGGTGCGATTGCTGCATCATACGAGTGTCGAAATCGGCGTTGAAGATGCCAACTGCGCGCTCCGCGAGGGCAATTTTCACTTCAGGCCATACCACATCCCACCCCGGAGCCGAGTCCAGCATCTCCGCTGTAATTCCGTGGACGCGCTGCGCGCCCAATTCGATTGCCCCACGCGGCTTGACCAGCGTATCCACTAATACAGTGCCATCAAAATCCACAACGCTGATCTCCACAATTTCAGCATTCGGGCCAATGCCGGTGGTTTCGGTATCCAGAAAAACAGGTTGCTGCGCCAGATATTCTTTTGCCCGGCGAATGGCTTCTGCGCGTGCGCTCATATTCATGCTTATGTCCTTTCTTCGGCGAGTTTTTCTTCAACGCTGGCGATTTTTTCTGCCATGCGCTGCAAACGGTCGTTGCGCGTGCCCAGACGCAGATTGGTAGAAACCCGCGGCGCACCCATGCTGTGCAGGGTTTCGTGGCAGCGTCTGAGGGCGGCAAAAACGACCTCCCATTCACCCTCCACATTGGTACCGTTGGCATGCAGTTGGGGTTGCAGCCCGGCCTCGAGCAGCACCCGCTCGCAGGCCGCCACATATTTCGAGAGCGAAACCCCAACCCCGATGGGCACAATCGCAATATCAATGATGACGTTCATAAAAGGTCCTTTTCATAATAGAAACATCCGCGATTTTACATCACACGCTGTAAATTTCGGATGCCTGAATTTACATAGATTATAATCAATAGCAGGCGAGTAAAAATAGCAATTGAAGTGAGGCGAGTATGGATGAACGCATCAACCGGGTGATTGGAATTTTGAATTACAAGGGCGGAACCGGAAAGACAACCACCGTTGTGAACCTAGCAGCGGGACTCGCTCAGCGCGGGGCGCGCGTGTTATGTGTTGACCTGGACCCCCAGGGAAATACAGCCGTCCATCTTGGCGTGAAGTATAACGCTTCCCTCTCTGAGTTACTACGCGGGCAGGTGGAACCATCGGCCTGCATCTACCCGGCACGCCACAACCTCGACATCATCCCCAGCGACCGCTCGCTCGTCAAAGCTGAGCGCGAACTCTGGGAACTGGGCAATTTGCGCGTGGCCCGCCGCGTGCTCTCCGATAAACTGCGTAACGCTGATGATAACTACTCCTACATTATCGTCGACTTTCCCCCCTCCATCACACTGATTAGCGAAAACGGGTTGCTCTACGTTAACGAGTTGATTATCCCCATGACGATGAGTCATTTCTCGGTGCTGGGCACGCAGCAAGTTATCGGCACGCTCAAAGCGGTCAGCCGTATTCCTAATCATAGTATTCAACTGACGGGTATTCTGCCAACGGTTTATACCGGACATTTGCGTAAAGACCGCCAGATTCTTGATAAATTGCAGCGCATGTTTGGCGAAAAAATTGCCCCGCCGATTCGCAATAATGTCAAACTGGCCGAAGCCCCAGCGCAGAAGCAAACCATCTTTGAGTATGCCCCACGCAGCAACGGCGCAGCCGATTATACGGCCTTTGTGCGTTTTGTCATTCGTGCCGATCCTTATTTTGCATCTGCCCCAACCCAAACTATCGATCAGGCGCTCCGCCGCCCAGATTGATATAAAAAAGGAATCGCCAGGGTTGCCCGGCGATTCCCAAAGAACCTAAAAAGTGTAAAACACGACGAATTTATACTTTCAATTGTTCTGCATACAGTTTGCGAAATTTCGCCACCTTGGGGGCAATCACCACCCGACAATAGCCCTGGTTAGGATTGCGCGCATAATAATCTTGATGGTACGCTTCCGCCGGAAAAAACTCATCAAAGGGGGTTAATTCGGTCACCAGTGGAGCAGGCCAAATTTTTTGCGCTTCAATTTCCGCCATCACCTGTTCTGTAATTTCGCGTTGCGCTTCACTGTGATAGAAAACCGCCGAGCGATATTGCGTGCCTACATCGGCGCCCTGGCGGTTGGGCGTGGTCGGATCATGCACGGTGAAAAATACGCGCAATAAATCATCAAAGCCAATCATCTGCGGATCAAAGGCAATCTGCACCACTTCGGCGTGACCCGTGCTTCCAGAGCAAACTTCTTCGTAGCTGGCATTAGCCGCTCCGCCCGAATAGCCAGATGTCACCGCGTCTACGCCGCGCAATTCAGCGAAAAGCGGTTCAAGACACCAAAAACAACCCCCACCTAAAGTAGCAAGTTCTTTCGACATACCAATAATCTCCAATTTTGTAGCAGTCAAGATTGCCTTGAACAATAAATCTTATGCTGGTCTTATAAGGAAGCCAGGAGAAAATTCGTGGCTTGCTGGTTTCCTCAGAGATTTAGCTTGTGCCCAAACTTCCATAGATCAGCACAATTCATCTCAAATTTTGTGCACGCAATAAAATTAGTCCTCTGCCCTGCACATTTTTCTTGCTGTATGCCAACATTATGTATGGGTCAATAGTAGCTTGAACAGCGAAACCATCGTGGTCATTCCGAGCGTAGCGAGCGAAGCCCTTCAAAGCGGCTTGATTCATCACTCGCATAGGCGTTTTTCAACATTCCGGTTCAGGAATTCTTCACTCCGCTGCGCTCCGTTCAGAATGACGCGTGTTCAGGCTTTTTTTGACGCTTACATTTATGCCAACATTTGTTCCATCATCGCGGCAATCGCCTGATACACGGGCGATTGACCGCCCAACTCGACCAGCGGACGACCTGAGAATTCAAATTCTGTTAATTCTTCGTTGGCAGGAATCGTGCCCAGAAGAGGGATACTCATTTTGTCGATGCGTGCCTGCAAGGGAGCAGGAACTTCACCCATCAGGCGATTCACAATTAAATAGGCGTTGGTGACATTCACATCTAACTCAGCGCGCATTTCTGCGATGCGTTCGGCGGTCACAATGCCGCGCTGCGTTGGATCACTGACAACCAATAAATGATCCACATCCCGCGTAGTACGGCGGCTGAGATGTTCCATTCCGGCTTCATTATCGATGACCACAAACTGGTAGCCGCCACCAATTGCATCGATAACCTCACGCATATTATGATTGACAGCGCAATAGCAGCCCGGCCCTTCGCCGCGCCCCATCGCAATCAGATCAAATTTATCGCCTTCAGCCAACGAAGAACGAATCTCATAATCCAGATGCTCGGCTTTAGTAATCCCGCCGGGCAGCGCGCCCATTGCCGCACCCGTTTGAGTTAGCGATTGGCGTACCTGAGAAAGCATATCTTCACGAATATCACCTACCGTCCAGTCTAAATCCAGCCCCAACACCATATTCAAATTACTGCTGGGATCAGCATCAATAGCCAAAACCGCGCCGGGTTGGTTTTCTGCCAGATACTTAATCACCATTCCGGCAATCGTGGTTTTTCCTACGCCGCCTTTTCCAGCTAATGCAATTGTGATGGTCATGCCTTACTCCTATTGCTGATCTCTTTTGCAAGAATTTGTGCCATTTTTTCGGCAGATACCTTTAAAGTGGGTACGTGGTCATAAACCGGGATTCCCAGCCGATCCGCTTCTTGAACACCCATATCGGCAGGCAAGAAGCCCAAAACTGGAATTCCGGGTGATTCTGCTCGAAGGAAATTTTCTTCATCCGGGTTGCGGACCTTGTTCCCGACAAGCCAGAGACGTTGCAGCCCAATATCATTGGCAAGTTTCTTAATCTGGCGCGCGGTGCCAATGCTGCGACGCGTCGGTTCAACGACCACAATCATCGCATCCACAAAATCCACCGTGGCACGCCCGAGATGTTCTACACCGGCATACATATCCATAAATAACACATCTTCGTCGCGGAAAAGCAAATGTGTGAAGAGTGTCTTGAGCATGGCGGCCTCCGGGCAAATACATCCCGAACCACCCAAATCGACTGAACCCATCTCCAGCAAGCGCACACCGCGGTGCAGCACGCTAAAGCGCTCCGGAATATCATCCACGCGCGGGTTAAGGGTGAAGAACCCGCCGGTTGTGCCCGGTTTTGCACCCGTGCGCTCTTCGATGAGTTTATCCATCTCAGCGATGGGCTTTAGTTTCGCCAGTTTTTCTTCGGGAAAACCCAATGCTCCCGCCAGACATGGGGATGGATCAGCATCTACAGCTAAAACTTCGCGGCCGACAGCGGCATAGGCTTGAGCTAATAGCGCGGTGAGCGTAGTTTTGCCCACCCCGCCTTTACCACTAATAGCTAATTTCATTGTTGCTCCTACTTCCTGAATAGAACGCGGATTACGCGAATTAGGCAGATTTTTGCGGATATTTTTTGTTTATCCGTTTAAACCCATCATATACGCGTAATCCGCGTTCAAATTGATGTACGATTAAAAATCTTCACCTTGCTTTTATCAGCATTTGCGTTAACTGGCTGCCCAAAATCGCGCAAGCATCGGTAGTGAGATGATGCCCGGCGGAGGCATCAAATAAAACGCGATACGAAGCGGGAAAATCTTCATCGCCCAGCCAGCAGGCCACCATTAGCGACAAGCGCGGCAATACCTGAAACGAATACGCCAGATTGCCAAAAAATTCACGCCGACCATTCAATTGCTCCGCAGCTTGCGAAAACGCATCGGTGTCGTTACCAAATGCCTGTGTCAATGCCTGACCAGTGTATCCCTGAAAAGCCTGCGTGTAAAATTTTCCATCTGGCAACTCGGTAAATGCAATCCAGGTACCCGATTGCGGCGTGCCATCGGAAAGATGGAAATAGTACAGCAGCATGGTCTGGTCGAAAGGGTTGAGTTCTGCGCCATTGTGGGCATCTGTGGCTGAAAACGCTGGAAAGGCGAACAAGACTTCTTTATCCCACAGAGTCAACTTGAACGCCCCGCGCGTATCTCCCGCGGGGGTGTAGATGGCGCCCGTTCGCAAGGCAACCCGCTCCGGGTTCATATTCTGCAATTCGGCACGCATTTCATCCGCCCGCTCTGCTAACGGGTTTGGCGCAGCATCTTCGAGAAGCGGTTCCCCCAATAACCAGACTTTTTTGTCGCTCATAGGTGTAGTTCCATCAAAGACCTTGAGGGTCTTCATCGTTTTTCAAATTATATCAGCCTGCGCAACGGCTCCGAATAGCTATTCCATATTAACGGCCAAGCAGGTCAGGGTTTCGAGAATGCCCGGAATGGGTTGAATTTGTGAGTAGAGAATTTTGCCGATGCTCTCAACGCTTTCGGCTTCAACCGTGGCAACAGCGTCATAAGGGCCAAAGGTCATGCTGGCTTCCACAACCCCGTCAACGCTGCGCAGGTGACGCACCACAGCATGCAAATCGCCTGTGCGGACAGAAATCAAAACATATGCCTTCATGATTTTCTCCTTTCAAGCTCGATTTTATTCGATTTCGCGCAAGAAAATTACCCAATAGATGCCTGCTACAAATAGAGAGCCGCCAATGATATTGCCAATCGTGACAGGTAATAGATTCTTTATAAAAAATGCGCCCCAGGTCAGATTTGGCAGGGCCAGGCCCGTGCTGTAATAAAATGCAGGATCAAGGTTCTTGATAAACAGCCCCATTGGTACAAAATACATATTAGCTACACTATGCTCGAACCCTGCGGCAACAAACGCAGAGATCGGAAATATAATGGCTGCGATCTTGTCAATTACGCTGCGCGCACTAAAAGTAAGCCACACCGCCAAACATACCAAAGCGTTACATAAAATGCCTAAAACCAGCGCGGGGATAAATTCTAGCTCAACCTTGCTGTTTGCGATGTTCAGTGCGGTAATCCCTACCCCACCATCGCTAAAAATATACTGCTTACTCAAAAAAACCAGTAAGGCTGTGCTGACAGCGCCAACAAAATTTCCTAAATAAACGATCAGCCAGTTGCGCAGCAGCGCTTTGGCGCTGATTTTGCCGCTGGCCCAGGCCATGACAATCAGATTGCTGCCTGCAAACAACTCTGCGCCACCAATCACCACCAAAACCAACCCCAGGCTAAAAACCAAACCCACCAATAATTTTGTCACACCATAGGGAAATTGTCCCTCTGTACCGGTTGCCACGGTTGTCTGAAAGACCGCGCCCATAGCAATAAAAGCCCCCGCCAATAACGCCAATGCAAATATTCGCATGGTGCTGATTTCGGTCTTGCGAACACCAATATACTCTGCCCGCCTGGCGATCTCGGTCGGCAATAACGCATCGATTCGCAACTCATTCATGGGATACTCCTGTTCTACGGCCAGATTTTAGCGCAATTTTCAGACAAATAGAATCGTATAAGAGCATGTCTCGCCCGCTAAGTGATGGACTACACCAAAGATGACGACAATATCCACGATTATGGTTTTCAGGACTCGCTCGGGGGTGGGTGCCACCAAAAAGAGAAAACTAAACCACAGATAAACACAGATTCACGCGGTACAAAAAGCAAATAATCAGCATTTACGCGTGCCCTTTAGGGTATCTGCGTTCATCTGTGGTTTCTTTACAAATGAACAGAAGAAATTTAACCGCGAAGCCTGATGGCCTATTGCTCCAGATACGAATCGGCGTAGATAACCTGATTGAGCAAAATTTGTACTGTCTTCCAGACAGCCATTTGCTCGGGATCACTCGTATCTACATCGTCAATGGTGGGATATTCCATATTGGCAACCCGATCATTAATGGTGAGGTATAGTTTCGCCAATGGGGTGCTCTCATCGCGAGTCTCCACAATGCGGATGACATCCATCAACTCTTTCTCCAGTGGGTTGGCGATCATCATCTGTAAACCGGCACCCATCACCATGGCACAGTACACGCTGTTGATTAACGGTCGGTTTTTGTGCGGCACCGCGTTGGAGACATTCGAGAGTCCAACCGAAATCTTTGGGGGAGGGTCCCAAGCAAACTGAATCGTGCGCACAGCTTCGATCAGCTCCGGGCAGTATTCCTGGCAGCCGGAGACCGTCAGCACCAATGGATCAATAATCAAATCGCCAATTGGGAAATCCAGTTCCAGGCAGCGCGGGATGAGATGCTCGAGGGCAATGGTTACGCGCTCATCAGCGCCCACGGGGATGCCGCTTTTTAGCATCGTCAGGGCGATCATTTGAGCATTGTATTTCTTCGCCAATGCGGGCACTTTTTCGAGACGTTCCGGCTCTGCGGAGGTGGAGTTTAGAATCGGCTGGGCTTTGGTAATTTTCTTAAGGGCGGCTTCCATGCCGTTGACATTGGTGGTATCAATGCACAGGGGCACATCCACCACAGTTTCCACGGTTTCAACCATCCAGGGGAAAACTTCTTCCCAATCTTTTTTGCGCGGCCCTAGGTTGAGGTCCACACACTGGGCGCCAGCCTCCACTTGCTTCAGCGCCGCTTCCTTGAAATATTCGCGATCGCGGTTCTTCAGCGCCTCTTTGACCGCTGGGGAAATGATGTGGATATTTTCGCCGATTATGTACATAAAAACCTTCCTTTTGGGTTGAAAGTTGCAAATTTAAGGTTACAGGTTGGTAGTCACCACGAGACACGAAGAACACAAAGGTCGGCTTTGTAGCCACAAAGAAAAGCTTTTTGCTCTTTGTGCCTTTGTGGTGTAAATATGTAAATATAGATTAAGAGCGTTCCATCGCCTTCGCAATCGTTGGGAACAGACTCATATCGGTATGCGGCAGGAATAGGGCCGACATAAAGGCATCGTAGAACGAGTTGTCGGCAGAAAGTTCGATATAGGTCATGCGGGCTGCTATATCGGTGATGCGGCGGCGCATTGTATGGTCAATCAGCGCCAGATAAGCGCCGCGCACTGAGGTATTGCCTAAAAAGTCAAAACGATCCCAGGGGACATCGGGGAGCAGCCCAATTTCGACGGCTTTTTCCACGTTAATATATTTGCCAAATGAACCACCGATGAGAACTTTTGCGGCCATATCCAAGGGGATGCCGACGCTATCGGCCAGCACACTAAACCCGGCGTAGATGGCGGCTTTGGCGCGCAAGAGATTGTCGATATCCACATTAGTGATGACGATGTCTTCATCAATGGCGCTTTCGCTGGCCCAGGCAATCACATATTCGCTGCCATGATCGCCTTTGCGCACGCGTGGCGAATCCAATTTGGTGTTGATACTGCCACCTTTGTCGACGACACCGGTGAGGAACATCTCGGCCAACAGGGCGATCAGGCCACTGCCACACAGACCGGTGGGTTTTACCCCGCCAATCACGCGGAAAGATGGATCATACGTATCGCCATTTACCCAAATTTCTTCGATAGCACCTTTGGTGGCGCGCATCCCGTGGAGTACGCCAGCCCCCTCAAAGGCAGGCCCCGCCGAGCAAGCGCAAGTGACCAGCCAATCTTTGGAGCCGAATACCGTTTCTCCATTGGTGCCAACATCCAAAAAGAGCAACACTTCTTCGGCATCGTCCATCCCCGAGGAAAGCACACCAGCGCTGATGTCGGCGCCGACGTAGCTGGCTACACCGGGCAGGCAATCGACGACGGCGCGCGGGTGCGTGTTGATCCCCACATCCGCGGCTTTCAACGCGGGGATGTGATTAACCCCTGTGACAAAGGGCGACAGGCGAATACTGACCGCCGGAATACCCAGCAACAGGTGAATCATGGTGCTATTCCCGGCAATGGTGGCTTTCATAATCTCTCGGGGTTCGGTCTTGACGCGTTTACAGGCGCGTTCAATTAGATCATTGATGGTGCCCACCACCAGATCACGCATCTTTTCACCGCCGCCTTCTTTTCCGGCGACAATGATGCGTGAAATTACATCTTCGCCGCGCGAAATTTGCTGGTTATATTCGGCGACCTGAGCACGCACTTTCCCCGTGAGCAAATCCACCAGCCAAACCGAAACGGTGGTGGTGCCAATATCCACTGCCGCGCCCCAAAGTGGGGTATCTTCGGGGGTGTGGCCGGGGCGCAAACTTAATAATTTGTTGGGGGTTTCGGTATCATCCCAGGTAACGGTGTTCACCACCGCGGTGACTTCCCAATCACCTTCACGCAGCACTGTACCCATATTGCGCAATGTATGTAAAGAAACATGCAAAGGCGCAATACCGTATTGCTTGCGGGCGGCGGTTTGCAGCCTGCTCCAGTCATCAGACTGGTCGTCCATGCTGGGGGGCGTGAGGGTGAGATTCAGACGGCGAATAGTTTGCGCCTTAAGGGGATCATAACCATCAGGCACAGCCACATCGCCTACGGTGCGATCGGTGGTCAGCCGCCGTTCAATTTTCTCTTGCGGCGGCACCTCAATGCTAACATCGCCCTCGACAACTGTCTGGCAGGCCAGGGCATACCCATTTTCGACATCTTCGGCAGAGAGCCGCAGCGAACTGCGTCGGCGAACTGCGCCTGTTTCCACACGCACCGCGCAGCGTCCACAGCGGCCTTGCCCACCGCAGGGTTGGTTGATTTCAACGCCTGCCTGCGCCGCGGCTTCAGAAATAAGCATCCCGGTGGGGGCGATGACTGGTTCTTTGGCAATGTCGAAGGTTATTTTGTGTTCAGCCATAGTTTAGTGCTTTACAAGTAAAAATTCTTTCTGAACTACTGTGTAAATCTACGACAAAGACACAAAGAAAGGCTAATCTATGTTTTTCTTTGTGCCTTCGTGTCTTCTAGTGAATAATATTTTTTAAACAGCCTGTTTCATATACGCAGGCAGGTCTACGGCCTCACGCGGGCCAACTTTGACTTCCCAATCGGGGAGTTCTTCTTCAAGTTCACCGGAAAGCACAGCCGTATGGCCGGGCAACACGATCTTTTTGGTGCTTACTTTGTCGGCCACGTTGAAGCGTTTGACGTCTTTCGCAATCACTTCGGCGTCGAATTTTCCGGCGGCCCAGGCCGTCAGCACGCTCATGCCTTCGGCTTCAGTTACCAGCAGCCAGGCCGGAACTCCGGCGCTCTCGACTTCGTTGGCAACGCTAAAGTAGGTGATGCTGAAATTGGTGGTCACCAGCACCGGCGTATCGGGGCCGGGGTTGTTAATTTCGTAGACGCCAGGCTGCACCTGGATGGGTTTTTGCGGATCGGTGTAGAGATTTTCGCGCAGCACCAGCAAGGGGTAAACGGCCTCCGGGGTGAAGTGATCCAACACAATGAAGCCAGCATATTTTCCGATGGCTTGTCCAGCCAAAACAACCTCTGTTGCGGCGTCGCCTGCATCACCGGGGAAGTTGATGATCGGGAATCCCAACGGGCGGAAGCTTGATTTAATCGCCATGCGCCGCGCCGTGGTATTGGCAACCAGCGTGCCGCGGAAACCGCGCTGCGTAGGCGAAAGTACAATATTTTTCACGCCTGCATCGACAATTTTCTTCGAAAGTTCAATCATCTCGTCCAGATTGTCGGCGGCGATGGAGAGGGCGGCATCGGCTTCTTTCGCCAGGGCAGCCATCGCTTCCCAATTTTCGCTGGTGGCGTGGCAGAGCATCACCTTTTCGCTCCCATCGAGAACCGCCAAACCCGCTTTGAGCGCGTCCGGCTCGCCGATGAGGATCAACGGGCGATGGCTGGCTTCACGCACAACCTTCACCGCGGCAGCAAAATCGCCGCCAGCCGCCTGAACGGCCAGGCCGCTCATTTCCAGATTGATGCCAACATAATCCACCTTATAAGCATCTGCCGGTTTTATTTTGGCCTGAATATCATCAGCCGATTGGCTATCGTACACTCGCAAGAACAACCCCGGATGGCTGTAGAAGGTTTTTTCGTGGCGGAAGAGCACAACTTCGTTGCCAGCTTTGACTTCGTAGCCATTCGATTTGAGCGCAAAGGGGCGCACGGGCGGCGCGGAGGCTTCCGAAAGCTGGGCCTCGGCTTCTTCACTGACATGCGGGCACAGCGAAAGCTCAACTTGTTTGGCGGCCAATTTCATTGCAAAGGCGAGGCAAGTGGGGAACTCGCAATCCTTGCAGTTGGTTTGCGGAAGTAATTTATAAATTTGGATTCCTGATAGAGCCATAATATTTCTCCAGACGGTTGAAAGTTGAAGGTTAGCAGGTTGAAAATTAAACGCGCAACCTTCAACCTATAACTTATAACCCTTATCCTTCAACATTCATTAGGTCTTTGATCGCCTGATGCGTTCGCCGCACACTTTCGGGGTGGCGCAGTACTACTACATCTGCGCCCGACTCGATAAGCATAACGGAGGTCAGCGTTTCCCAGGTGATGCCGCGTTCCAGCCAGTCGCCCCACTCGGCGGGTACATCATCACCCACTTTGGATTCTTTGGTCTTCCAGCATTCTTCGCCGGGGGTGACCAACATGGGCATTTGGGTCATGCTATCCCCTTGCAGGGCTGCCAGGCGCAGGCGCTCCATCACGGAGTAGCCGTACTCAAAGCCGTAGCCCAACGCGCCGGTGGTCGGATCCATGACAATGCGGTCTAGCGGCAGGCCCATATCGTTAATCAAGATATTGAGCTGCTTCGCCAGGTTGACATCCATGGCCGTGCGGGCGTTGACTACGTGACCATTCGCCATCGCCGAGGCCACGATCGTGCGATAGTTCTTGTCTTCGCACAGGCCCAGCAGCAAACGTTCGCCTTTGGTGGCGTCTGAGATTGGCACCATCAGGGTGTTATCGATTTCAGCCTGTCCTGGGCCAAAGACGGCCAGCGGCAAACCGGTGGCAGCCAACACTTTCTTGACGGCTGCAACGGCTTTCTCTGGGGTGTTCGGATTCCCCTCCGCATCGGTCAGGGAGAGGGTGAGCATGAGCATATCGGCGCCAGCGGCTTCGGCAGCTTTGGCCCAGTCGCCGGGGTCATTCATGGCATCGCCCCATTGCTTGTTGAGCAATTCCGACCAGTCATCAGGGCGGCGATCTTTAATTTCAATCGCTACGACCGGCTTGTAAGGCATCGCGCCTTCAAAATCCATGAAGGGCATGGCAGTTTCGCCACCAATCGTGACGGTTTTAGTACGCGTGCCGCCATCGGCTGCGGTGGCGCCAAGCACAACTTGACGCACTGAGCCTGACCATTTTTCTTTGGTGATGGCTGTGGATGTGCCTTCGGGCAGCCATTCTTTATCGGGGGGAAGTTCGATTTTCGGGGCTGCGGCAGGGGCTGCAGGCGCGGCCTGGGGGGTGGGTGCAGCTACCGCGGCCGGGGCGGGGATTGCCACCTGTGACATATCCACATCGCCAAGTTCGGCCAGCGCACCGACCAGAGAACCGATAAGGGTCTTAACAGAACGTTCGAGACGGTCAACGCGTGCTTCAATCGAACCAGCGGGTGCGGGTGCGGCCGGGGCTGCGGGTGGAGCCTCCACTTTGGGGGCAGGAGCAGCTTCGGGCGGCGCGGGAACGTCCACCTTCGAGGTAGTTTTTTCCGCTTTCGCTGCTGCCGCTTCAACCACAGCTTCGGCCTGTGCGATGACATCTTCTTCAACACGGGCGGATTCGGCCACCATGGGGCCCATATCCAACACGGGGTGATCTTTGTCTTTGACCCATTCAACCAATTCTTCAACGGTAGTGACACTCTCGCTGTCGGCGATGCGATCAATCAGATCGGGGATGCCTTCGCGCTCGGCAACTACCTGGAATTCGGCGGACATACTGTCTTTGAGGTTCTTGCTCATCCAGACCACGCGCTTGAAACCACCATCGGCAGAGATGAATTTGGGGCTGATGAGATAGAACTTACCGACGCCCATCACGCCGGGGGTTTGTACACCGCCGCCAGCCATGCCCGCCAGGGTGCTGAATTTCATACCCATGGGGGTCATGCCCACATCTTCACGGCTGACGATGAACACGCCTTCGACTTCGGGAATGTACATGACAATACACTCGAAACAGCCGCAGGCCGTCATCGGGTTTTCCATGATCGAGTACATAGAGACATCTTGAATCACGCCATGCGAACCGACTTTGGCGTAATCGAGGGTGCCTTCCCAGTAACCCAGGTTGGGGTCAATTAGCTTGCCCAAACCAATGGGCTGGTTGGGGCCGGTGGGGTTAATACTGTAGGAGGCCTTGCAATCGAGCCAGTTGTAGGCCCCACACAGGCCCAGGCGTTCGGGGCTGACCACGCAAACGTGGGTGGGGGCAAAGGACTGGCACAGCGTACAGGAGTAGAATTCGTCTACTGCGCTGTCGGTCAGATCGGCGAGGCGCTTGTTGCGATAGTCGTAGGCCTCGCGGGCTTTTTCCAGCCATTCAGTGACTAAATCGGGGTCGGTGTAAATGGTGACGCGCACTTTGTCAATGATAGCGCCAAATTCGGCGTGCAGGCGAGCATGCAAAATTTTGCCGATGCTCTCCAAATCAAAACCTTTTTCGACCGCTTCCCTGGAAATTCGGATCCAGGTAATATCGCGCTGGCCGATATGCTGCAAACCAGAGCCGCCATTCACAAAGTAGTGAATCTGACGTTCGAGTACCGGCTCAAAATCTTCTTGCATTTTGCGGCCAGCCACATCGACGACGATGCCCATATCCATCGAACCCTGGTCTTCCACCGAGTCGATATTCGGGCCGATAATTTGCACAACGCCATCGGTAACATCGTCCATATCCATCATGCGCAAAAATTCGAAACAGCGCGAGTACTTACCGCCCATCTCGACGCGCATATCGGCTTTGCGGACGACTTCACCCTCAAAGGCCGAACCGTAGGGGATCGGCACGGGCACTTCGGTCATTTTGATCTTGACGCCGCGGATTTCGATGCATTTTTGCACCATGCGCTCGGCGCGCTCCAGGTCGTCGGCGCCCTCGATCTTGTCAAAAGGCATTGAGACCACGTGCTCATAATCGGTCACGCCGGTGGGTAGAATTTCGGGGATGACGGTATCGGCGATCACCGGGAAGCCAAAGTTGATCGCTCCGGCAGCCGCGGCATATTTAAGATCATCGACTTCGCCGAGAGCCAGCACAAAGGCGAACACGCGTTTTTTGTTATACATCAAAATGTCGCGCGCCTGTCCGGCGTCAATGCCGCCAAAAGTCAGCGCAGAGCGGGTGGCAAATCCCAGGGCGTAGATGGCGCTAAGCGTATCCGTTCCAAAGGGGATTGTATAGGTGTCGTAGCCCAAATCCACACCTTCTTCTTGCAACTGGTGGATGATGCTGCGCCCGTTAACATTCCCAGAGAGGAAAATCAGGATATTGCGACGTTGAAGTTCGCGCACCAATTTTACAGCGACTTCGTTGGATTTTGCCGCGCCGACGATAGCGGCGAACCCGGGCATACGCCCATCGACAAGCTGGATACCCCACGAACGAAGCTGGATGTCGTCAATCGGACCGTTGAGGTGGCCTGCTGGCCCCCCGCCGTTATCCAGCTCGGGGTAGGCTGTTCCGCCTGCCAGTTCGATGCCGGGGAAAGGTTCAGGCTGCATCCCATACACAAAGCGAATCGCCTCGATAATTTCGGCAGCCAACAAGGTAGCCATGCCGCCATCGAGAGTCTCGCCGAGGTAGGGAGTCCAGTGCCGCTGAGATGGCACCGGGTGTAATAGCGAACGAGCGTGCGAAAGAACTTCTACCAACTGTCCCAACGTGCTGACCTGAATTCCGGTCATCCCATAGATAGTTGGCAAGAAATAGGCTGTATTGGGGAATTCAACCAGTGTATCTACGCCTTTTTCTTCAATGGCGCGCTTAAGCATTAATTCGGCTTCGATCACCAGGGAATTTGCGCCGCGGATGGCGCGGGTTGCAATATATTTTGACATGTGTGCCTCCGAACGTTCAAACGTTGGAACGTTTAAACGTCATTAGTCTCCAGCAACGGGTAAACCATAGATAGCTGCTTTGCGCTCAGAAAGCGGCAAGCCTTCCAGTTCCAACATGCGGGCATCACCGCTCTCGCCAAAGCGCTTGGGATCATATTCGGGCAGCCCCAGGGCGGCGCGTTTCTTGTCGATATGCTCGAGGGTGGCTTTGATCATTTCATCGGGATCGGGGATGAATTCCAGCTTGCCGCCGTAAAGTTTCTCCCAGCCTTCACTAATCAAGCCGGAAACAAGACTGCTGTCCGAGACTTTATCGGGCATACCGCCCACTGGGGATGATCCGCCGAAGATGACATACGCACCCGAGGCCACGCAGTAGGTACCAATCGAGAGCGCTTTTTCGCTCATCCACTCAGGGGCCAAGCCCACCGCTGGGACCTGGTCAATATCGTCGCCCAGGCCACCTTCTTCCACAATCTGGGTTAGTACGGTGAGGATGCGGGTGTTATCCACGCACGATCCCATATGCAACACCGGCGGAATACCGATGGCTTCGCAAACTTCTTTCAATCCGGGGCCAACCTGGTCAAGACCAGCTTCACCAAGCAGCAAACCCAATTTGGCGCTGGCAATCGCGCCGCAGCCAGTTTCGACAACCAATACGTCTTGTTTGAGCATTTCTTTGGTGACGTAGGTGTGCAGGTAATCATGCTGGCTGCGCGGGTTGTTGCAGCCCACAATAGCGGCCACGCCGCGGATACGGCCAGACATGATGGCATCATTCAACGGGCGGAATGATGAGCGGTAGGAGCCGCCCAACATATAGTTGATATATTCATGCGAGAAACCAGGAATCAGGTCTTCGCGTACATCGGGGATTTGAATGGAGCCACGGTTTTTGAAGTTATCAATGGCTTCCTTTAGGATATTCTTGGCAATCGTCAGCGCATGATGCTCGTCGAATTGAATATGCGTTGCGCCTTTGAGTTTAACTTTGGGTGAAGTAGTAATGATCTTGGTGTGGAAATTTTCGGCCAGGCCGACCAGAGCTTGCATAATGCACTGCACATCCACAACCATCGCCTCGACCGCGCCGGTCATAATGGAGAGTTCCTGCTGCAGGAAGTTACCTGCCGCCGGGATGCCCTGGCGCATGAGAATCTCATTGGCTGTACAGCAGATACCGGAAAGCTGCACGCCTTTGGCGCCGGCGGCTTTGGCATATTCGATAATCTCAGGGGTCTGCGAAGCGGCCACAATCATCTCGCTGAGAGTAGGCTCGTGCCCGTGGACAACGACGTTGACCATATCTGCTTTCAGTACACCGAGATTAGCCTGTCCCAAAATGGGAGCGGGGGTTCCGAAGAGAATATCGGAGACATCCGTGGCAATCAGGCTTCCACCCCAGCCATCGGCAAGCGCGGTTTTGATGGCGTGCTGCAGAATATGCTCAGGGTCCTGGTCGTCGCCGATATGCGTGCGATGCAGCGCTTCAACGGTTTCACGATCAACGCCGCGCGGCAGAACACCCTGTTCTTCCCAAATTTTTTGGCGTTTTTCGGGTGCACGGCGAATCGGAGCGATAACACCTTTTTGCTGACCGAATTGCGCAATATACAGATCGGCCAACTCGTTGGCAACCTCTTCGGGCGAGCGGCCGTCAACTTCAATATCGTAGTAACCTGCAACGGTGCGCAGCTTGGCAACGTCACGGATATAGTAACCTTCGGCTTCGCCATTGGCGGCTGCTTTGAGCGTAAAGGCCATGTCGCGGCCATGATCCGAGTGTGCCGCGGCTCCGGCAGCGATGGCGCGGATCAGGTTGCGGGCCTGGATAGTATCAATGGTTGCCCCGCAGATGCCCGTGGAGCCATCTTTGGTCAGACGACAAGGCCCCATGCCGCAAATTTTACAGCACATCCCCGCACTACCGATATTACAAGGGGCCATATCATCGGCGCGAGTAAATGCCGTACCAATACCTAACTCTTCCGCTCGAATGAGCATCTCCTGTGCAGCCGGATCAGTGCTGAATTCCTGGGGGGTTCGTTTTTTCTTCGCCATTTTTTTATTCCTCTTCCATACTAGTAATTGGTGCCATGCCAGGGCACGGCCATAAAGCGCGGCCTGCATGACCAACATTTTGCTCAAAGCTGACCACTCGGTTGGTTTGAGCATAAGCTTCCGTGTGCCGGAAGAACAGGTCTTTTACTTCACTTTCATTGGCTGGCACATCGGTCTCTTCCGGAATCGACAATTCACCGATATAGCCAACCTCTTCAAGCTTTGCAATAATATCTTGCTTGGTAACCTTTTTGGCGTTATAGGTGATCTCGGCAGCGCGGAAGCCGCTGCTGGCATAGACATCTTCCACACCCTTGAGTTCAAGCAAAATTCGCCTGACTTCAACGACATGGTGATCCCCATACATGGCGGGGAGTTCAAGTGTTAGTACAGTCATAGGGGGCTATCCTCCTTACTGAATTAGTGAATAATGCGTGACTGTGTTTATAAACTACGGTATATTTCTGATATATTACACAAAAAGCCAGCGACTGTGTTTAGTCGCTGGCTTTTACTGCCAAATAAAGAACAAATTGACGATACCCCGGAGAACGCCCGGCGCGCAAGCACGAACAATCTAAGCGATGCTGCGATGTTTTTGAGCAGCACCGCACATTGAGTGTCTTGCGTTGACAACTTCCTACTCGCCGATTGGGTCTAAGCATGTTGAGTTATGGCCCTTGAGATAAACAACTCAAAGAAGGATTTAATATAATTTTCAAATTTACAAGCAACAAAAACTGCGAACTTAGTATAAAATCGCCTGCTGGATAACGTCAGTATGTACTATCACAAATCATCAGGATAATTGTCATAAATGATTGGCGACAACTATCAAAAGACAAGTATTTTGCTCAACCAGGCTTAAAAACACCTTCTTTGGGACATGAGAAACATCTCATATCAACTATGGCAGGACTTACGCACTTTCGCAAGAGAAAGCCCGGAAATAGAGGTGTGGGGGGTACGAAGCGCCCCACACACCTCTATTTCCGGTATATTTTTCATCGTTTTGCGTAAACCCTGTATGATACAATCGCATATCGCATATCGCATACAGGGATCAAATGATGACGGCGCTTTGTAACCTTTTACGCCAGGAAGCATCTTAATGAATCAACAGGATCGAACAGAAGCAGAATTTTCTTTGGAAGCACTTCAAAACGGCGATCAGGCTGAGTTTGCCCGCGTGGTAGAAGCCTATTCTGGGTATATCTATCGCCTGGCATTGAAAATGCTGCACAATCCACAAGACGCTGAAGATGTGCTTCAAGATACGTTTATCAAAGCCTTTCATGCGTTGCCAAAATTTCAGGGACAGTCGAAAGTATCAACCTGGTTGTATCGCATTGCAACCAATGAAGCCCTGATGTTTTTGCGCAAGAAACGGCCTGATCCTGTTTCTGTGGAATCGCCGCAACAAAATAACAATGATGAAACTGCCAGGCCATTGCAAATCGTCGATTGGTGCTGCCTGCCTGAAGATGAGTTAGTCAGCGACGAAGCCCGCAAACAACTGGATCGTAGCATCACCCAGTTACCAGAAAGTCTCAAGCTAGCGTTTGTCTTACGCGATATTGAAGGGCTTTCAACCCGCGAAACCGCCGAAGTCCTGGAAATTAGCGAAACCGCTGTAAAAACTCGCCTGCACCGTGCCCGCATGAATTTACGCGAAAGCCTGACCGCCTATTATCAGGGCCAGGTTCCAGAAAGCGTATAAAATGC
The DNA here is from genome assembly GCA_018648225.1 of Chloroflexota bacterium. NCBI lineage: Bacteria > Bacillati > Chloroflexota > Chloroflexota bacterium. The sequence goes on along the minus strand of JABGRQ010000061.1, from coordinate 39,424 downwards.
CAGAGAAAGCTATGATACAACACGATTATCACAATCATCAAGATTGCTTCCATCTCCTCGATTCGCTCTCCGACTATGTGGACGGCGAACTGAGGCTAGAACTATGTAACGAAATTGAGCGCCACATCGCCGATTGCGAAGACTGCCGCATTGTTGTAGATACCTACAAAAAGACGGTCTATCTTTACCACGAAACTACCGCAGAACCCGAAATCCCTTCGGATGTGCGCCTGCGCCTTTTCCGCCGCCTGAACCTGGAAGATTTTCTGGAAAATTCAGTGGGAGAAGCGCAAGAATAGCGCACACAACTATTCCATTACAAAGAGCTTCTGTAAAAAATCACAGAAGCTCTTTGTATTTCAAAAATAGAGCTGTTCCCAAATAACTACCATCTCGGCATCCCCCGCCTTCGCAATCAGTTTTATTCAGGAACAGGTCTATTGTAACCTTTCTCCTTCCCGCGCATCTAAAAATTCGACACAACGATTTTCTAAAAAAACTCGTTGTGTCGAGAAAATTCGTACGCTGCCCTTCCGGGCATAAAGGAGTTCATACTTTCAATGGCCGATTTACTCAATGATCAAATCAAAGGGCAGGTGCGCGATGCCTTTGCCGAGATGAAAAACCCTGTTCACATACTCTTCTTCGGCGAGGAAGAAAACTGCACCTACTGCGACGACACCCAGCAACTACTCGAAGAAGTCGTTTCCCTTTCCGATCAACTTGAAATGAGTGTTTATAACCTGAACGCCAACGCCGATCTGGCTGTCAAATTCAATGTAGATAAGACTCCTGGCATGGTGCTGGCTGGCAAAGACGGCGATGATTTCATTGACTATGGCGTGCGCTACGCGGGCATCCCCTCAGGTCATGAGTTCAGTTCCCTAATCAACGATCTACTACGGATTTCCTCCGGTGACTCTGGGTTAGATACCAAGACGCGCGCCTACCTCAAAGACTTAAAAGAACCTGTACTCTTACAGGTTTTTGTAACCCCTACCTGACCGCACTGTCCACGAGCCGTGATGCTCGCACATCAATTTGCAATGGAAAGTGAACTGGTTCAGGCTGAAGCCATCGAAGCCACCGAATTTCAGGAATTAGCCGCAAAACACTATGTAAGCGGCGTGCCGCAGACCACCATTAACGACGGCGCGGGACGTGTAATTGGTTCTGTACCCGAAGGAAAACTTATAAAAGAATTGCAGCGTGTTCTGGCCGGATGAGGAACAGGGCATACACACCCTATGAAATCCATCTCACTACGGAGAAAGAAATGACAACAAAAACCGAAACCAAGAAAAAACAACCCCGCGTCATTATGTTCAGTACACCCACTTGCTCCTACTGCAAAACGGCTAAACAATATTTCCGCCAAAAAGGCGTGCGCTTCAAAAATGTGGATGTTTCACGCGACCAAACCGCCGCCCGCGATATGCTGCGCCGCAGCGGTCAGCAGGGCGTGCCCCAAATCTTAATCGGCAACAAAATCATCGTTGGCTTTGACCGCCCAAAAATCGACAAGTTGCTGGACCTGTAATGATCAAAAAAATCGCGATTATTACCGAGAACGGTACCCGCATCAGCAGCCATTTTGGGCGCGCCCCTTTAGTCAAAATCTATACCGTTGAAAATGGTCAGGTATTGGCAGAAGAAGAACGCCAAAAGGCACATTTCACGGGCGACCATCATCACGATGCCAACCACCATCATCATGGCAAAGGCGCACAGATGTTCCAGACGTTCACCGATTGCCAGGTATTGATTTGCGGCGGCATGGGTCAACCCGCGTTGGACAAAGCCCAAAATGCCGGATTAGAGGTCTACCTCAGCGGCGGTGAGATCGAAACGGCCTTACAGCAATACTTGCGCGGCGAGTTGATCAGCGACCCGCGCCGCGTTCACACACACTAATGCTGAATCCCTCACCCTGATTCTCGCTCCGATCAAATCAGGGTGAGGGCGCTACGCGAGGCAGCACTCTGCTACAATAGCAGCAACCAACCCAACAGTAGTAAGGCTGCCCCCATGACGAATCCATCCGACTACCCTTATGAAGAACGCTGGAAGCCCAAACGCTTCTGGACCCTGCAAAAAGCGCTGATCGGTGCGGCGGTTGTGGCGGTAGTCCTGTTCATTGGGTTGAATCTGATCCCCCAATGGCTGGCACCCAGCCCCTCAGGTCCGACCCCGACGCCCGCTTATATCGAATACGGCTCGCGGCGCGTCCCATCGGTGATCCCGCAAGTAGTTGAATTCCCCGCTCCGGCGCTGGAACTCGTCGATCAAACTGGCGCCGCGGCCTCGCTGGATGATTATCGCGGCCAGGTGCTGCTGCTGAATATGTGGGCTACCTGGTGCCCCGGCTGCGTGGCCGAAATGCCCGAACTGGAAGCCTACTACCAGGCCAGGCAAGCCGATGGCCTGCTGGTGATCGGCCTGAACGCCGAAGATTCTGCCGACGATATGGAGGCCTTCCGCCAAAAAATGGGGCTGAGTTTTCCCCTCTGGCGGGATGCGAAAAAACATATCTACAATGCTTTCAACAATAATCATTTGCCAAGTTCGTATGTTGTGGATCGCACCGGCACTATACGGCTGGCCTGGTACGGCCCTATCAGCCTTGAAATATTGGAAGAATTTGTAACCCCTCTCCTGCAAGAGTAAACCTATGGCAAACCGAAGACGCAAAAGCAAATCAAGCAATGCCCTGCCGTTGATAATTGTCGGCACGGGATTAATTCTTCTGGCGATTGCGGGCGCTTTTTTGCGCCCCAAGCTGACCAGTAGCGCCGCGGATTCATCTGCGGGAAGCAGCGGCGCCTCGTCCATCCCGGCGGCGGTCAACTATCCGGCCCCGGAGTTGATTCTGGCAGACGTCAACGGGGTGCCTGTCGCGCTGGAGGATTATCGCGGCGGTATCGTGCTGGTCAACAACTGGGCTACCTGGTGCCCGCCCTGCCGCGCCGAAATGCCCGAATTAGAAGCTTTCTTTGAAACCCACCGCGATGAAAACTTCACCCTGATCGGCATTAGCGCGGGCGATACAGCCAGCCAGGTAGAAGAATTTATCGCCCAGAACGGCATCACCTTCCCCATGTGGCTGGACGCCGACGGCGCAGCCCTGCGCGCTTTCAAAAACAACAGCCTGCCCAGCTCCTACGTCATCGATTCCACCGGAACCGTGCGCCTGGCCTGGACGGGCGCCATCAGCCTGGAAATGCTGGAAAAGCACGTCACGCCTTTGTTGAGTGAATAATATTTACAAATTTTTATCACGAATGGCACAAATCACACGAATTACCTCCTGAAAATGCTCACAATATTCGTGTCATTCGAGCAATTCGTACACATTCGTGATTGGCTCATCTGGCGAAAGTGTGCAGAAATATTGTTTCGATAGCGAAGGGTCTAGCACAGCGCAGGCGCTTCGCTGGATGCTTCGGCTGCGCCTCAGCATGACATTATTTGATTTGCACATTTTTTACACAAGAGCCTCGTGATTTATATTTTTATGGAGAGAAAACATGGATGCAAAAGTAACCTGGCACGGTCGTATGAGCTTCACCGGAACATCCGATTCCGGCTTTGAAGTCCCCCTGGGCACAGACCCCGGCGTGGGCGGCGATAACGATGGTTTTCGCCCCATGGAGTTGATGGCCCTCAGCCTTGCGGGCTGCACGGCGATGGATGTAATTTCAATTTTAGCGAAAAAACGCCAGGAAATCACCGCCTACGATGTACGCGTCAGCACCGAGCGCGCCGATCAGCACCCCAAAGTTTTCACTGCCGCCACAATTGAATATCATGTCACTGGCAAGGGCATCGCCGAAAAAGCCGTTCTGCGCGCCATGGAGCTTTCTGCCGTGCGCTACTGCCCGGCGCAGGGCATGTTGGCTCAGGTTATGCCCATCGCCCTGAAATACTTCATCTACGAAGAGCAAGACGGTGGCAAAGCCCAACTCGTCACCGAGGGTGAATACATCCTGCCAGAAGCAAAATAATCACAGCACAACATCCAAACGCCTCCGCCAGATGCGCGGGGGCGTGCATTTTTCCCCTTGACAAATTCCTAAGACAACTATATATTTCAGTTTACTTAACTATATAAGTGAAATTTTCGCCAAAGTGAACTGTGGAATCCAAAAAAAATAAGGAATGGCTATGCCACGCCATATTTTTTTGCAGCCATTTGCGGCGCGGCGAAAGCTCACAAGGATACGAAGTATGTCATCTGCCGATATATTTGTAAATACGCTGCATCAATGGATCAAAATATTCATGCGCCGCTCGATGCGCAATTTTCTCGGCTACGTTCGAGAAAGCGGGCTTTCCATGTCGCAGCTTGGCGCTTTGTTCCATATTCACCGCATGGGCAGCAGCGGCGTCACCGACCTGGGCGATCATTTGGGCGTGACCAGCGCGGCCGTCAGCCAGATGCTGGAACGCCTGGTGCAACAGGCACTCATTTCGCGTACAGAAGACCCAAACGACCGGCGTGTCAAGCAAATCGTCCTCACCGATAAAGGTTGCCAGATACTCGAAGAGAGTATCCGCGCCCGCCAGGGCTGGCTCGATGATCTGGCTGTCGCGCTCTCGCCCGCCGAAAAAGAGCAAATTACCGCCGCGCTGAATATCCTGATCGACAAGGGGGAGTCGCTCGGCCAGACCACTGAAATCCCACACTAAGGAGCATTTTCAACATGCTACGATTGACCAAATATTTAAAACCCTATACATATTTTATTCTCATCACCATTGTCCTGCTGTTTGTGCAGGCCAATGCCGATCTGGCGCTGCCAGATTATCTCTCCCGGATTATCAATGTCGGCATTCAGCAAAGCGGCGTAGAGAGCGCCGTCCCCGAGGCCATTCGCCAGAGCCAGATGGATAAGTTACTCATTTTCATGAGCGCTGACGATCAAACGCGGGTGCTGGCGGATTATACGCTGGTGGACGCGCAGTCCCCCGAGGCAGAATTGCATCTCGAGGCGTATCCTGCCCTGGCGCAGGAGCCGCTTTACCTGCTCCGGGAGCTGGATCAGGCCGAGGTTGACGCACTCATCCCTGTGATGGGCAAACCCCTGCTGGTCGTCTCCGGCATCGAGCAGATGATCGCCAATCCAGAAAGCGCGCCCGACATGGGGCTTGGCTTCGATCCCGCCAAAATTCCCGCCGGGATGGATGTTTTCAGCCTGCTGACACAGATGCCCGCCGCGCAACTTTCACAAATCAGTGCCCAGATTAACGAACAATTTGCCGCCCTCGGCGATAGCATGATCAACCAGATGGCGGTTAGCGCAGTCCGGGCTGAGTATGAAGCGATTGGCATGAATACGGCCAAATTGCAAACCAGCTATATTTTACGCATCGGCGGCACTATGCTGTTGATCTCGCTGCTTGGCGGAGCCTGTACAATTGCGGTTGGCTTCCTGGCTGCCCGCACTGCAGCGGGGGCCGCGCGCGATATTCGCAAAGATGCTTTCAAAAAAGTAGAAAGTTTCTCGAACACCGAGTTCGACAAATTTTCCACGGCATCCCTGATTACGCGTTCGACCAACGATGTCACTCAGGTACAGCATGTGATCTTCATGATCCAGCGTATGGTCTTCTTCGCCCCCATTATAGGTATTGGCGGCATCATTCGGGCGATTGATAAGGGGGCTGGCATGTGGTGGTTAATTGGCATTGCTGTACTGGCGCTGATCACCATCATCCTGACGATCTTCGCGATTGCCCTGCCGAAATTCAAAGTCGTCCAAAATTTAATTGACCGCCTAAATCTGGTGACGCGCGAAAATCTTTCCGGCATGATGGTGATCCGGGCTTTCAACAAACAAGCAGACGAAGCTGTGCGTTTTGACAAAGCGAACCGCGATCTAACCGATGTCAGCCTGTTCATTGCACGGGTAATGGTCACGATGATGCCATTGATGATGCTGTTGATGAATGTTCTCTCCGTAAGCATTATCTGGGTGGGTGCGCATCAAGTCGCTGAGGCGAATATGCAAGTGGGCGACATGATGGCTTTCCTGCAATATGCCATGCAGATTGTTTTTTCCTTCCTGATGATGTCGATGATGTTCATTTTTTTGCCTCGAGCAGCCGTATCGGGGGCGCGCATCGCCGATGTACTCGAAACGGAGACAAGCATCACCGACCCGCAAGAACCCCGGCAATTTACCGAACCATTCAAGGGCGAGATTGAATTCCGCGATGTTTCTTTCCGGTATCCCGGCGCGCTGGATGATGTGCTGCGTAATATCAGCTTTTCGGCCCGCCCCGGTGAGACAACCGCGTTTATTGGCTCCACTGGCTGCGGAAAATCTACCGTTGTAAATTTGATTCCGCGCTTTTACGATGTGACCGAAGGCGCCATCTATCTCGATGGCCTGGATATTCGTGAAGTGCGGCAGAGCGATCTGCGCGACAAGATTGGCTATGTGCCACAACAGGGCATGTTGTTCTCCGGGACGATTGAGAGCAACCTGCGCTATGCGGACCAAAACGCCAGCGATGAAGTTTTAGACGAAGCTACCGAAATCGCCCAGGCCACCGAGTTCATCGCGGCCAAAGCGGAAGGTCTCGAATCTGAGATTTCCCAGGGCGGCACGAACGTATCTGGCGGGCAGCGGCAGCGCCTAGCAATTGCACGCGCCCTGGTCAAGAAGCCGCCAATTTATATTTTCGACGACAGTTTTTCGGCGCTGGATTTCAAGACCGACTCCGCCTTGCGCAAGGCATTGAAGCAAAAAACGGGCGCTAGTACAGTACTGCTGGTCACCCAGCGCGTGGCAACCGTCAAAAATGCCAACCAGATTATTGTCCTCGATGAGGGGCGGGTAGTTGGAAAAGGTACACATAACGAGTTAATGAAAAACTGCGAAACGTATCAAGAAATTGCTACCTCGCAGTTAAGCAAGGAGGAGCTGGCATGAGTATGCACAGTGACACAAAATCATCCGAGCAAAAACCGGCTGCCCCCCCCATGCGCAGGCGCGGCCCAATGGGACATGGCCCGATGGCGATGATGAAAGGCGACAAAGCCCGCGATTTCAAGGGCACCATGCGCCAGTTGGGCGAGTATCTGGGCGCTTATAAATTTACGATTCTAGTTGTGATGCTCTTCGCGGTCGCTTCGACCATCTTCAGTATCATCGGCCCTAAAATATTGGGCAAGGCTACCACCAAACTTTTTGAGGGCGTCATCGCCCAGATTGCCGGAACCGGCTCCGGGATTGATTTCGCCTATATCGGCCGCATTATCCTCATCGCGCTGGGTTTGTATCTCGGTTCCACACTGTTTGGCTATATCCAGGGCTGGATCATGTCCGGCATTTCGATGGATATAACCTATCGTTTCCGCAAAGATATTGCCGAAAAAATCAATCGACTGCCATTCAGATACTTCGATAACACCAGTCAGGGTGAAGTGCTTTCGCGCATCACTAACGATGTGGATACGGTCAGCCAAACCTTAAATCAGAGTCTTTCGCAGATTATTACATCCGTGGTCTCGGTGGTCGGCGTGCTGATTATGATGTTCACGATTAGCTGGCAAATGACCCTGGTGGCGCTGCTGGTTGTGCCGCTCTCGATGGTTGTGATTTCGCTGATCGTACGTCAGTCGCAGAAATTCTTCAAACAGCAGCAAGATTACCTCGGCCATGTCAACGGGCATGTCGAAGAAATGTTTGGCGGACATCTGGTGATGAAAGCCTTCAACGGCGAAGCCGAGAGTGTGGAGCGCTTTGATGGGCTAAATGACACCCTGTATAGCTCTGCCTGGAAATCTCAATTCCTTTCCAGCTTAATGATGCCGGTGATGCGCTTTGTGGGCAATCTGGGCTATGTGGGAATCGCGATTTTGGGCGGCTATCTGGCAACCCAAAATGCCATCACCGTGGGCGATATTCAGGCCTTCATCCAGTATATGAGTTCGTTCACCCAGCCCCTGACCCAGATCGCCAATATCTCCAATATTCTCCAACAAACCGCGGCGGCGGCGGAACGCGTCTTCGAGTTCCTGGCCGAAGCGGAGGAAATCCCTGATGTGGCTGACCCGGTCTACCCGGAAGCAATTGAAGGACACGTAATCTTCCAGAATGTTCAATTCGGGTACGATCCGGAGAAAGCCATCATCCACAATTTCTCCGCCGATGTTCAGCCGGGGCAGAAGATCGCCATTGTTGGCCCAACTGGCGCGGGGAAGACCACCATCGTCAAGCTGCTGATGCGCTTTTACGATGTAGACAAGGGTTCAATCCTGATCGATGGCTACAATATCAAGGATTTCAGCCGCGGCGATCTGCGCTGTATGCTGGGGATGGTGCTGCAGGATACCTGGCTGTACAACGACACGATTATGGAAAATATCCGTTATGGGCAACCCGGCGCCAGCGATGAAACTGTGATAGCCGCCGCCCAGGCCGCCCACGTAGATCACTTTGTGCGCACCCTGCCCGATGGCTACGATCTGGTACTCAATGAAGAAGCCACCAATATCTCTCAAGGCCAAAAACAACTCCTGACGATTGCGCGGGCGATTTTGATTGACCCAACCATGTTGATTCTGGATGAAGCCACCAGTTCAGTGGATACGCGCACCGAGGTTTTGATCCAGAAGGCGATGGACAACCTGATGGAAGGCCGCACCAGCTTTATCATTGCGCACCGCCTGTCCACCATCCGCAACGCCGACTGGATTTTGGTGATGAACGAAGGCGATATCGTCGAGCAAGGCCAGCACGAAGAGTTGCTGCAACGCAAGGGTTTCTATGCCGAGCTTTATAATAGCCAGTTTGAGTATGCTGAAGTAAGCTAAACAAAAGCTAGAAACTAATCCAGAAAAACAAAACCGGGTGCTTGGGACAAGAAGAGTCTCAAGCACCTGGTTTTTGGGTTAATAATGTCATCTCGAACCGCACAGCGGCGGGGCATTGGGAAAACTCAGAAATGAGCAGATATATCTGAAGTATGCACATTTGGTAGTTGCAGTTTTTTCATTAGAAAAACTCGAAAGTTGAACCGGCCAATTTGCGTCGACCAAATTCATTGACGCGCCATCTGATCTGCAATAGAATGAATCAGCCATGTGCTAACTCGTTGAATCACTCAATCAAGGTTATATTGGCCGGTTTGCGCCGAAGCATATATTTCGTTATGAATAATCTGGCAGCCAAGAAACAGATGCAAATATCCGTCAAACTCATCGCAAACTATCGGCAAAAATTACCGGAGGGCACAAAAGGCAACACCTGCCAGATGAATGTGCCTATCGATACGGTTGTGCGGCAGATCGTTGAGCGTTTTGAGATTGCCTACGACGCAAGCAACGTGATTCTGCTCAACGGGCATGTCTCGGACCCGGAGCAAAAACTCAAAAACGGCGACGTGATATGTGTCTTCTCGGCGGTGGCCGGAGGGTAGTATCACGCAAAGACGCGAAGGCGCAAAGAAAGTTTTCTACCGTACATTTAGGAAATGATTGCCAAATTTCAACGCGAGTTGTGCGAATGAAAAAAACATAGATATTGGCGAAATTCGCCTATTCGCGATATTCGCGTTCCGCATTTTGTACAGATATACGAAAGTGTAACGCACTTATTCATGCAGTTCTCACTCAAAAAAGTTTGGAGACAAGTACGTCGCACCGGAGTAGTATTTTTGAAAGGATATATTTTATGAACGGCTGGCACGGACAAATATTAAGAATTGATCTTACCAAGCAAACGATTGAACGCGAAGAAGTTGACCCCGCTGTAGCCAAAGACTTTCTCGGCGGGCGTGGCTGGGCCATCAAATATCTTTATGAGGGCATGGAACCCAAAGCCGATCCGCTTTCGCCGGAGAATATGCTCATTTTCGCCACCGGCCCCCTCACCGGCACGCCTGCCCCCACGGGAAACCGTTATATGGTGGTGACCAAATCCCCACTCACCGGCGCGATCTCAAACTCCAATTCGGGCGGCGATTTCCCCACCTGGATGAAACGCACCGGCTACGATATGTTTATCTTTACCGGGAAAGCCGCCGAGCCAGTTTATCTGTGGATTAACGAGGACCAGGTTGAAATCCGGCCCGCCGCGCACCTTTGGGGGCAAGATACGCATCAGACCACCGATGCGCTGCTGGCAGAGACCGATCCCAAAGCCAAAGTGGCCTGCATCGGCCCGGCGGGTGAAAATTTGGCCTTGATGGCCGCCATCATGAACGACAAACACCGCGCCGCGGCCCGCTCTGGGGTTGGCGCGGTGATGGGCAGCAAAAATCTAAAGGCTGTCGTTGTGCAGGGGCGCAAAAAACCACCCATGCACAATCACGACGAGATGACCAAATTCAGTGTTGAGATTTCCAAAGAAGTTGGCGCCGATATGAAAGCTGGTTCATCGCTGCGCGAGTATGGCACCGCCTACGTGCCCCAGGTGACCAATGAACTGGGTATTTTGCCGACGCGCAATTTCCAGAGCGGCCAATTTGAAGGCGTGGATACGATTGATGGGTACACGCTGACTGAAAAATATCTCATCCGTCCCAAGCCGTGCTATCGCTGCCCGATTGCCTGCGGTCGCCTGACCGAAGTGGCCGAAGGCTCAAAATATGACGGCAAAGGCGAAGGTCCGGAATACGAAAGCATTTCATCGCTGGGCAGTGGCTGCGGCATTGACGATCTGGCCGCCGTGACCAAAGCCAACTATATTTGCAACGAACTGGGTATGGATACAATCACCGCCGGGATGACGGTGGCCGCGGCGATGGATTTGTACGAGAGCGGCTATATCCCCGAAAGCGACATTGGCCAACCGCTGCGCTTTGGCGATGGCGACGCGCTGATTACCATGCTCAAAAAGATGGCAACCCGCGAAGGTTTTGGCGATGCGCTGGCCGAGGGCAGTTTCCGGCTGGCCGAAAAATACGGGCACCCCGAATTGGCAGTGACCGCTCGCAAAATGGAATTCCCCGGCTACGATCCGCGCGGCGCGCAGGGCATGGGTTTGTTGTATGCCACCGCCAGCGTGGGCGCTTCGCACATGGCCGGAGACCTGGCCTATGCCGAGGTCTTCGGCGTGCCGGAGAAAATTGATCCGCTGGCAACCGATGGCAAGCCCGCCCTGATTAAACGTTTCGGCGATGCCTTTGTGAATATTGATGCCACTGGCCTGTGCGTTTTCCTGGCGATGCGCTATGTTTTCGACCCCGATATCAACCTGTGGCCGACGCGCCTGACCCGTTTGATGAATCTGACCACCGGCGCGGATTACACCCCCGAAAGTGTGCTGCAAGCCGGGGAGCGCGTCTTCAACCTGGAGCGTATGTTCTTAATCCGGGCTGGTTTCACCGGAAAAGATGATACCCTGCCCCCGCGCATGCTAAATGAACCGCTCCCTTCTGGCCCAGCCAAAGGCCATGTTGTGCGGCTGGACGATATGCTGCCGGAGTTTTACCGCGTGCAAGGTTGGGACGAGAACGGCATCCCCACGCCAGAAAAACTAGCCGAACTTGGCTTGAGCGAAATCGTCAATTAGAATTTCACCACAGAGACACAGAGAACGCAGAGAATCTCTATGGTATCACGGAGAAAACTCTGTGAACTCTGTGCCTCCGTGGTGATATTTTTAACATAATCTGTATGAAACTCACCACTCTTCACAACGCGATTGCCGCGCATGTCCACGACGACGACGCTGTAGCCATTGAGGGCTTCACGGCCTTCATTGGCTTTGCCGCCGCGCATGAAATCATCCGCCAGAAGCGCAAAAACCTGACTCTCTGCCGCATGACGCCCGATCTGATCTATGACCAGATGATCGCCGCCGGATGCGCCCGCAAACTGGTCTTCAGCTACCTGGGCAATCCCGGCGTCGGCTCGCTGCACTGCATCCGCCGGGCGATTGAGAAGGGCATCCCCCACAAACTTGAAATCGAAGAATACTCACATTTTGGCATGGTGGGACGCTACATGGCAGGCGCGTCCAGGCTGCCCTTCTTCCCCCTCAAGAGTTATTTCGGCGCCGATTTAGCGGCAGCCAACCCCGAGATCCGCTTTGTGGAAAACCCCTATGGCACAGATCAAATCGCCGTGGTTCCCGCCCTCAACCCCGATGTCGCCATCATCCACGCCCAGCGCTGTGACGAGCAGGGCAACACCCAAATCTGGGGCCTGATCGGGATGCAGAAAGAAGCCGCCTTCGCCGCCAAACGCGTCATCATCGTTGCCGAAGAAATTGTCCCCGCAGACGTTATCCGCAGCGACCCCAACCGCACGCTGATCCCGCACATCATCGTGGACGCCGTCGTGCATCAGCCCTATGGCGCGCACCCCTCCTACGTGCAGGGCTATTACGACCGGGATAATCAACGCTATCTGGCATGGGAGCAAATCTCGCGCGATCAAGCTGCCACCGAAGCCTGGCTCGACGAGTGGGTCTACGGCGTGGACTCGCACGAAGCCTACCTCGCCAAACTTCAAGCCGAAGAACCCGCCATTTGGCAGCGGCTCGCACCGGGCAGCGCCTCCTCGCAGCCGGTTAATTACGGTATCTACGGATGATTATGAATTTCACCATGAAGACACCAAGACACGAAGAAAAACAATTTTCCATTCTTCGTGTCTTGGTGTCTTGGTGGTAAATTTACTGGCTCTTCAGGAACCCCCAATGAACTACACCCCCTCCGAAATGATGATTACCACCGCCGCCCGCGCCCTGACCGGTGAGCGCGTGGTGTTTGTAGGCGTTGGTATGCCCAATATCGCCTGCAATTTGGCAAAGCGCACTATGGCCCCAAATCTCGAACTGGTTTACGAATCGGGTGTTTTCGGGGCAAATCCGGCGCGCTTGCCCCTCTCGATTGGCGATCCAACCCTCGTCAGCGGGGCCACCTCCGTGGTCGGCATGAGCGACCTGTTCATGAACTACCTGCAAGGCGGCAGGATCGAATCCGCATTTTTGGGCGCGGCCCAAATTGATCGCTATGGCAACCTGAACTCAACCGTCATCGGCGCGTATACCGCCCCCAAAGTGCGCCTGCCCGGCAGCGGCGGGGCTTGCGAAATCGCCATCCACGCCCAGAAAGTGTATATCATTATGCCGTTGAGTAAACGCGCATTTGTTGAAAAGTTGGATTTTATGACTTCACCCGGACATCTCTCTGGCTCAGAGGATGCGCGCGCCAAAGCAGGGATGCCCGGACTCGGCCCGCAGTTGGTTATCACCAACAAAGCCGTATTCGACTTTCGAGCAGGCGAAATGACCCTGGCGCAAATCTATCCGGGATTCACCCTCGAAGAGATTCAAGCCGAAGTGGGCTGGCCACTCAAAATCGCCGACGATGTTAGCGAAACCCCACCTCCCACGGACGAAGAATTACGCATCATCCGCGAAGAACTTGACCCCGATGGAATGTATACTTCTTAACTGCCAGACCTCCGAAGTCCCTTAGACTTCGGAGGTCTAAAAGGCCCAAACTCATGACAACAGTCGCCATTATCTCCGCCGCCCGCACGCCGATAGGCAATTTCGGCGGCGCGCTGAAAGATATTTCCGCCGTAGAACTCGGCGAAATCGCCGCCCGCGCCGCCATCCTTCGGGCTGGTCTGACTCCCGACCGTATCGACGAGACCATCTTCGGTAGCGCGCGCCACGCCGGGAACGGCCCCAACATGGCGCGCCAGATTGCCTATCGCAGCCAGATTCCGGTTGAAAAACTGGCCTTCACCGTTAATATGGCCTGCGGTTCCGGTTTGAAGGCCATTCTGCTGGGGGCGCAATCGATCATGCTGGGTGAAAATCAAATTGTGCTGGCGGGCGGCATCGAGCAGATGTCACAAATCCCTTACCTGTTGATGAAAGCGCGCTGGGGCTACCGCCTGGGCAACGATACCCTGGTCGATTCCAATGTCCAGGACGGCTATTTCTGCCCCATGTCCGATATGCTCATGGGTGAAACTGTAGATCGGCTGGCCGAAGAACTCGGTATCTCGCGCGCCGAACAGGATGCCTTCACCGTGGAAAGTCACCGCCGCGCCTCCGCTGCCTGGGAAAACGGCGATTTCACTGCCGAAGTCGTCCCCGTGGAAGTGCCGGGGCGCAAGGGCACAATATGGTTTGAGCGCGACGAGCGCCCGCGCGCTGATTCGACGGTGGAGAAACTGGCAACAATGACGACTGTTTTCCGCCCTGCCGAAGAAGGCGGCACGATCACCGCCGCCAACGCCAGCGGCATCACTGACGCGGGCGCGGCGGTCATTTTGATGACCGCCGACCTCGCCAAGTCCGAAGGCATCCAGCCGATGGCCGTCATCCGCGGCTTTGCCAGCGCGGGCGTGGAGCCGACGCGTATGGGCCTCAGCCCCATCCCTGCCACACACAAAGTTATGGCGCAAACCGGCACAACCCTGAACGACTTTGGTCTGATTGAACTCAACGAAGCCTTTGCCGCGCAAGTGCTGATGGTGGAACGCGAACTCAACTGGGACCCTGCGCTTCGTAATATCAACGGCGGTGCGGTCGCGCTGGGACATCCAACCGGCTGCACCGGGGCGCGCATGATGGTTACGCTGCTGCACGCCATGCAGAAACGCGCTGCCGAGTTAGGGCTGGCAACGCTGTGCATCAGCGGCGGTCTGGGGTTGAGCATCGTTGTTGAAAGATAAAGGATATGAACCGCCAAAGGGAACGCCCAAAAATTTCTCCCGATCACTGCACCACAAAGACACAAAGAACACAGAGTTCTTCTTTATGAACACAAAGGACTTCTTCGTGCCCTTTGTGCCTTTGTGGTTAAAAACATCACTATGAAACCCTACAAACACCCCCGCGGGAATATTTTTTATCGTAATATGCATAAAACGCATCCGCAGATTGTGCGCGGCGAAGGCGTGTATTTGTTTGATGCTGAGGGCAAGCGTTATATCGATGGCTCCGGTGGGGCAATCGTGGTCAACACCGGGCATGGCGTGCAGAGCATTGCCGATGCTATTGCAAAACAGGCCGGGAAAGTGGCCTATATTCATGCCCGCTCTTTTACCAGTGAAATCCTCGAAAACTACGCGCAAGCCCTGGGAGAGATTATTCCACTGCCTGATGCCAAATTCTACTTCCTGACCAGCGGCTCCGAGGCGGTTGAGGCCGCCATCAAACTGGCGCGGCAAATCCATTTGGAGCGCGGCGAAACCACGCGCCATCTCACCATCTCGCGCTGGATGTCGTATCACGGCCTTTCGATGGGGGCTTTAGCCGTCACTGGCAAGGAGAAAATGCGCGCTGCCTACCAACCCATGTTCCAGGATATGCCGCATATCCCGCCGCCGTATTGTTATCGCTGCCCCTTCGGTTTGACGCACCCGGGCTGCAATCTGGCGTGCGCCAACTCCCTCGAGGACGAGATCCAAAAACAGGGTGCAGAAAACGTCAGCGCGTTTCTGGCTGAACCGGTTAGCGGGGCTACATTGGGTGCGGTCGTGCCGCCGGAGGGCTACTGGACGCGTATTCGCGAGATTTGCAACCAGTATGGCGTTCTACTCATCGCCGATGAAATTATGACCGGCATGGGCCGCACGGGAAAATGGTTTGCTGTCGAACACTGGAGCCTGACCGCCGACATTCTCACCATCGGCAAGGGCGCGGCCAGCGGATATTTCCCCCTCAGCATTGTGGCCGTCAAAGGCGAGCATGTGGATATAATCGCACGTGGTAGCGGCGACTTTAATCACGGCGGCACGTACTCACATCATGCCGTGGGCGCGGCCGCGGGCCTGGCAACCCTCGAGTATTTACGCGCCAACCAACTGGTAGAGCGATCCGCCACTCTGGGGAAATTTATCCAAACAAAGCTAAACGAACAATTGGGGAATCTGGCTTACGTGGGCGATATTCGCGGCATGGGCATGATGTGGGGAATCGAGTTCGCACAAGACAAAGACACCAAACAACCCTTTGAGCCAGCATTCCATTTCTCGCAGCGAGTCGCCGACGAAGCCTTTGAACGCGGCCTTAGCCTCTATCCCGGCAGTGGTTGTATCGATGGCCTCACTGGCGATCATTTGATGTTTGCCCCGCCATTTACGATTACAGAAAGCCAGATCGAGACAAGCCTCGAGACTATGCAAGATTCCATTGCCGCCGTTCATAATCAGATGCCTGCATCGGGTTAGCGCCGTCAAGCTGAATATTCGGCGCGCTGTCAGCCTACGATCAACTGAAACCTTTTTGTGAAAACTGCATCTAACCGGGGGAAAGCAAAAAATTATTGGAGGTATTCTCTTATGGAAATGATTATCGACTTTCCCGAAGGCGCGCGTGTCGATGCGCATTTTGGCCCGTATACGATCCCAACCGATCAACCCCCGATGGGCGGCGGCACAGGCTCTGCACCAACCCCCTTTGCAGTATTTCTTTCTTCGTTAGGCACCTGCGCGGGTATTTATGTGTTAGGCTTCTGCCGCCAGCGCGGGCTCTCTACGGAGGGAATTCGCATCGTGCAGCGCATGTATAACGATCCGAGTAATTATGGCATGATCGGCAAGATTGAACTTGAAATTCAGGTTCCCCCGGATTTCCCCGAAAAATATCACGACGCGTTGGTGCGCGCTGCCGATCAATGCGCGGTGAAAAAGCACTTTGAAATGCCCCCTTCGTTTGATATTCACACCAAACAGGTTGAAATGGCATAGCGTAAAAAAAAGAGCGCCGCAGTGAATTTGCTACGGCGCTCTTTTTTTTACGCTAACTTTCTACCACGCAGGATCGGATGTGAAGGCTTCGATCAGCGTATTTTTACGTTCTTTGGGCAGCCAGGATGAGTGGATGCCGTTGAGAATCACGGTGCGCACATCATCTTGTGAGAAGCCATGTTTTTTAACGAGCAGGTTGTATTCCTCGGCCAGCGAGTTGCCGAACATTTTAGGGTCATCGGTATTGACCGAAATCATCATTCCGCGTTTGTAATAATCACCAATGGGGTGCGCTTCGTAAGATTCCACAACGCCGGTGCATACATTCGAGATCGGATTCATCTCAACGGGAATTTGATTTTCAACCAGATAATCGAGCAATTCGGGGTCTTCAAAAGCGCGTGTGCCATGCCCAATGCGCTCGGCTTGCAAGCTGTGCAACGCCCCCCAGATGCTCTCTGCGCCAGCGGCTTCCCCGGCGTGGGCACAGGTATGCAAACCCAATTGACGTGCTGTTGCGAAAACATCGCTAAATAATTCTGGGGGAAAGTCTTGTTCGGGGCCACCTAATCCAATCCCCAGTACACCCAATTCTTTGACTTCATTAACTTCATAGAGGGTGGTCATGCCATCCTCGGGCGGATATCCGCGTGACATATCGGGAATCAGGGCAACTTCAATTTCGGGTACGCAGTCCAACCCTTCTCGCAGGGCGGTAATTAATGCTTGTGTTTGCAGCCCGTAACGTTTGAAATCGGGTGGAGAGCAATACGCCTCTACGTACCGAATATTCTGTTGCGCCAGATCACGCGCCACAGCTTCGGCGATGAAGGTAAAATCTTCGTATTCGAGCAGAAAATTATTTTTCCATATCCAGGTTTCGATGAAATGAGGAAAATCCCGAAAGGTGAATTTTTTGTAAAGCGCATCTATTGTCGGTACGGATTCATCGCCGCCATACTTTTCGACCAGAGTCCATAACGCAGGCAGTGGAATTGCGCCCTCAATATGCAGGTGCAACTCTACTTTGGGGATAGATTCAAACCAGTTCATAGATTTTTGGGGCTAATCACCGTTCCCGGTTGCAAAACAGTATTTTTGGGGATGACGACAATGCCATCGCGGACATAATAATTTTCGCCATCCATATCAGTGCCGAGCGGGAAGGCTTCGATAATGACATTTTCACCGATGCAGGCGTTTTTGTCGATTAGCGCGCCCGCAATGCGGCTGCCGCGGCCAATGCCCATGGGAACACCCTTGCGCACGCGGCGTGTTTCATCAAAATAGTCAGCGCCAATTAAATAAGTATCGCGGATAAGTACATCGTCTGCGATGCGGCTGCGCAGGCCAATCACGGCATTGGTGATGTCGGCGCTGCCAATTGTGCAGCCATCGGCAATCATGACGTTGTTGAGGCAGGCACCATGCATCACCGAGTTCGGCAAGAAGCGCGGGCGGGTGTAGATGAGGCTGTCGCGGTCGTTGAAATCGAAGGGTGGGTTGGGCTGCGCCAGCGAGAGATTGACATCATAGAACGAACGGATCGTTCCGATATCTTCCCAATAGTCATCGAAATCGTAGCCGAAAACCTTATGGGTGTGAATCGCCTTGGGGATCACCTCCCCACCAAAGTCGTCATCGTTGCTGCTTTCCAGCATTTCGACCAGAATATCTGTGTTGAACAGGTAAATTCCCATCGAGCCAAGATAGGGCCTTTCGGGGTCGTCCCGGCTGGCGAAATTTTTCTGCACGGCAGGGTCTTTGGGCTTTTCCACAAAATCGGAAATCGAATAATCGGCAGTGCGTTTTAGCAGCCCAAAGCGCGAGGCTTGTTCCGGTGAAACCGGTTGCACAGCCACGGTGATATCGGCTTCTTGCTCCCAATGGAAGCGCGCCATTTCGGCGTAATCCATGCGGTAGAGATGATCCCCGGCCAGAATAAGCACATAATCGGCCCCGGTGGAGCGAATTTCGAGCAGTTGCTGGCGCACAGCATCGGCTGTGCCCTGATACCATTTTTGTGAGGCCACGGTTTGTTCGGCGGCCCAAATTTGAACCCAGCCGTGGTGGAAGGGATCAAAAGTATATGTCGATGTGATATGGCGGTGCAGTGAAACGGAGTTGAATTGCGTGAGCAACGCCACGCGGTTGATGCCGGAATTAATGCAATTACTGAGGGGAATATCGATCAGGCGGTATTTACCGGCGATGGGCACCGCCGGTTTGGCGCGTTCCTGGGTTAATGGATGCAGCCGCGAGCCGCGCCCACCGCCCATGATAACCCCAAGGATTTGTTTCCGTGATGTCATAGCGAACCTCCCCGGTTTGTGAATAGAAGATAGATTTTTTATATTATAAGCGTTATTTCAACCTCCACCCATATTTTCGGCTGCTTTTTAGCAAACTGCGCGAGTTTTGATTAGACCTGTTCCTGACTTTTTCCCGCCACAGGCGGGGGATTCCCAGAGACCCAAATGTTAAAACATAACAGCCCCTTTCGGGGCTGTTATAATTTCAGTGCCAAAGGTGGGAATCGAACCCACACTCCCGGAGGAACACGAGTTTGAGTCGTGCGCGTCTGCCAGTTCCGCCACTTTGGCAAGTGCAGTTATTTTATCTCAGAATTCAAAGTGGTCAAGGACAAAAAAAGAGCGGAGAGGCTAAATGGAAATTATCAACCACTATTCAATGATAATAAGCGCGCTTTTCATATTGGGATTGACAGCATACTTTCTGCTGCGGGATGGTTATTCCCCCAGGGATGGTGCGATTCTAATTGGGGTGGCGGCTGCGTTGCTTGGCGGGTGGCTGATTCTGCGCCCTCAGCAGGCTTCTGCCGAGAAGGTGGCACAACTTCAGGCCGAGTTTGGGCAGGGGCGTGCAGTTTTACTCGAAATGCAATCCCCCTTCTGATTTGCCTGCGCCGCGGCGAAACCCATCGTGGATGGGTTAGAAGTAGAATTTCCAACACAGTTGAAAGTTGTACGCGTGGATGTTCAATCGGCCTTTGGGCGTGAACTGGCCCGTGAGTATGGCACTTTTACCCCAACGTTTGTACTCTTCGATGCACAAGGCGAAGAACTCTGGCGCGTTGTTGGCAGTTTGGATGCCGAAAAAGTGCGCCAGTCGATTCCCTAAAAACAAGGCTGTGGACGGCTTTTGCCGTCCACAGCCTTGTTTTTAGTTACACTAATTTTCCATGCCCCTCAAAGACGGGCTTGTTTTCTAAAATGCGTTTGGGGGAAAATATTGAAAGATCAAGCTTCGGCGTTTGTCCCAAAATCAATTCGGCCAGGTAGCGCCCCACTGCGTGGCACTGCTGGAAGCCATGTCCGGAAAATCCGTTTGCCAGCATAAAGCCTTGAAGTTCAGGCCATTCGCCCAAAATAGCGTTACCGTCAAATGTGTTGACCGCATACAACCCGGCCCAGGCGCCGGTGATTTTAAGACGGTCAAACGCCGGGGCGTATTCCACCAGATCGGGCCACATTTTATCCATAAACGTATTGCGGTTGGTACTGAAATCGAAACCGATGGGATCATCGTCGAAAGACTGCCCGCACATCCAACAATTTTCATGCTCGTGTACCAGATACATGCCGGAGGGGAAAACGGTGAGCGGGTATATTTCTTCGGGATTAGCTTCTGTTTCAAGGATGAAAACCTGACGCATCACCGGGCTAATGGGCAGTTCCAGGTCGGCGGTGCGCGCCAGCCCGGTAGCCCAGGCCCCCGCGCCGTTGAGAACAAACTTCGAGTTTAGCATTTCACCGGAAGCAAGCACCACCCCGGAGACGCGTGCGCCCGTCCGGGTGATTGCGCTGACTTCGGCCTCAATGAAATCGGCGCCTAATGCGATGGCTTTGTTCTTAAACGCCATCAACACGGCATGGGGGTCCATCGTGCCATCCAGCCGCCCAAAGGCGCCCCCGGCGATGCCGTTGGTGCTGATAAGCGGAAAATGCGCTACAACTTCTTCGGGACTCCACCACTCGACATCGCAGCCCAGGCTTTGCTGCATCGCCTGCCCGGCGCGGGCGTTTTCGAGATTGGCTTCGTCGGTGAGGAAGAGATTGCCCTGCTGTCGAAAATTGACCGCCGGTTTGACATCATCTACAGCCATATCGTTGGCGAAGGTTTTCAGCATTTCGAGGGCGTAGAGCGAAATTCGGATATTTTCTTTCAGATTGAATTGCAGGCGCGTGTTGCCGTCGGAGAGCACGGTGGAGTTTTTGGCGTAGGTGGTGTCCATCTCGATGATGGCGACCTTGAGCGCGGGATCAGCTTTGAGCAAATAATAAGCGGTGGCACAACTCATCAGCCCGCCGCCCGCCATAATGACATCGTAGGTTGTGGCTTTCATGTTTGGCCTATTCCAGAATTTTGATCTCGTCGAGTTGATTGGGCACCAGGCATAAGAACTCGAAAGGTTCCGCGCCGATATTGTTATACCAATGCGGCACTTCTGCCGGGATGAAGACCACATTCCCCGTGCTTACTTCGTAGACTTCATCGCCAATGCCGATGCGGGCATGACCGCTAAGCACAAATTGTTCATGTTCCACCAGATTGGTGTGCCGCGGCATGCCCCCGCCGGGCTGCATGATAAAACGGCGCATTGCAAAATTGGGGCCATCTTCTGCCGAGATAAGCACTTGCATGCTGGTGCCGCTCCCGGCCTGTACGGGTTTGAGTTCAAGTTCACGGATATGTTTGACGGACATAGCGTTTTCTCCACGGGGTCTGACCAATTTGGCACAACAGATTTCTCCGCAAACTATACCGCATCTATTGGATTATGAAAATGAAAAATTATGGACTCTTAAGGAACTGCCGTGAGAAACCCTACTTTTTACCTTGTTTCGGCGCGAATACTGGCAAACTGACCAACACTCGATAGGCCAGCAGAAAGAGCAGGCTGCCCGCGCTGCCCCAATACATCAGCCCGGCCCAAAGGGTGCTGCTATCCGTACCACTGGCGATACCATGCGCCAATGCTATCGCAAAGGCCAGAAAACTGGTCAGGTGAATCAATCGCCAGGTTTTGGCGCCGATTTGTTTGCGCACGTAAAAACTCAGCGTGATAAATCCCCAGACATAGAAGGCCACTTGCCCAATCCCGACCCAAATGGGTTTATAACCCTGACTGGCAAAGGGAATCAACACTTGCAGGCGTGAAAATTGGATATAACTATCGCCGGTCAGGATCAGGCCATGAAACAGCGCCGCGCTTAACCCCAACAAACTGGTGAATTCATGCAGGTCCACGGCTTGCAATAACCCCGGCCAGACTTTTGCCATTTTTCCGGTCAGCCCTAAACCCAGGGCCATCGATAGCCATAATAGCCAGTAGGCCACAAACGCACTGCCGCGCGAGAGATACCAAAACACTTTTGGATCACTGCCAACGATGGAATACGATAAAGACGGCAGTATTTCAGGCAGCAGGTATATGCTTAGTAACATGCCCGCCGCCACAGCTAAAAGAATAATTCCGGTTGATTTTTCCACTTCTGTGTCTAAAACAGGGTTTACTTTCTCAATATTCGACATTCGAATTACTCCAAACGATATTGCTTAAATTTTTGACTCTCTAAAATCGAGCCATCTTCGAGTACTACCAGCCCTTCGATAAGGGGTTGCTTGTCCAACCATTCCAGGCCATGCTGGCTGCCTGAGATCAAGACAACTTTGGCAGCCATTTCAGCCTCAATGACGGTTGGCGCAACAGCAGTGACGCTGAGCACATCGGTTTCTGCGGGTTTGCCGCTGCGCGGGTCGATGATATGATGCTGCCAGTCCGAGCCGGTTTTCCAGCGCCGGTAATCGGTTCCCGAAGTCGCGATCCCGCAGCGCCCCACCTGGAGCATCCCCAGTTGTTCGCCCGGCTGGCGGGGGTCGGCGATGGCAATCAGCCAGGGCTTGCCGTCTGCGCGCCAACCGCTGATGGCGATGTCGCCGCCCGCATCCACCAGGGATGGGGCGTAGATTTTCAACTTGTTCATAGCCGTCTGCGCCGCCCAGCCTTTGGCAATGCCGCCGAAATCCAGATGTGTATTGGGAGCAAGCTGGATGGCGCGGGATGAGGCGTCCCAGTGCAGGCCATCCACCGTGGGAATCGGCGAGCGGGGGGTGGAGTGGTTCCCGTTGCCCGAAGGCTTCATTTTCTCGAAGCTTTGGCTGTATCCGGCCTGGAGCAAGGCATCCAGCACGAGGGGGTTGATCAACCCCGAGCTGCGTCCGGCAACTTCCAGAGAGAGTAGGAAAACATCCCACAAAACCGGGCTGACCGTCTGCATCATCCCCATGGATTGATTCAACTTTGAAAGTTCACTATCCTGCCGGAAGCGGCTCAAACTTTGCTCCCAAACATCAAACCATTCGGGAACCCGATCCAGGCGGTTTTGCGCCCGCGCAGAAGGATTATCGAGGGCTGCCATCATCTGGCAGCCCATAGCTCTGAACGATATTTTTTGCATATTTATTGGGATGATTGGGTTACAGTAACAGCGCCTGCGCCGGCACTCGAACCTGCGCTCGCTCCACCGCCACCACCGCCACCACCACCTGAAGACGGTTTCGACCCGCCGAGCACCACTGTAGAGCCTGGCCGAAGCTCGGGCTGGGACACTACTGGGGCCGCAGCGGGCTGTTGTACAATTGTGCTGGGATCCAGCGGCGGGATCAGCGTGGGCATAGGCGGCAAGTCCAATGCCAGTGCAGGTTCGGCGCTGGGCTGCACAAGCGAAATGTTGCTCGTGGTAGACGCCAGAACGCCGAGATCATTCTGTTGGCTGAATAAGCTCCAGAAGCCCAGTATGCTTGCCAACGAAAGGGAGACAATCAGCGTTTTGATAGCGCCCATCAACGATCTTCGTTTTTTGGGACGTTTTTTAGCATTGTTCATAAGTATTTCCTGATTTCAGTAACAAGTTTGATGAGCTAATAAAGGTGGACGAAATCTTGAAGTTGTTCTAAAGTTCACCGCTCGGCTAAATCTCAATCGTCATCGTCGTGGTCATCGTCATCGTCGTGTTCTTGTTCCCCGCTCTGCCCGCCACCAGAGTTACTTGCCACACTTTGCCGTGAGTCAGGCTGTTTTACTGCCCGTTCTACCGAGATCACATCCCCATAACGAGTGACAAAGGCGACATCACCAGAACTAAAGGTGACTTTATAAACCACCTTCGTGTTGTAATTGACGACTTCGACACTATAAACCTGACTCTGGCCGAGGTGATTGGATGCAAATACAGAAGCTTCCTGGGCAGTGATCTGCAGCAATACCGGGGCAGGTGTGCTGACCTGGGTTGCTTCAGCCGCTTGTTGCTCGGCAAGCCGGGCATTGGCTTCGGCAATCATTTCCTGATACGCGACCTCGCGCGCAAGGAGTTCTTGCTCGAGCGTTGGATCGCTTGCTATGGATTGTTCCACTGGTTTTTCCGCGATTTGTTCCACGGATTGTTCTATGGGAATGGGGCCCGTTGATACGGCTTGGAGAACTGGGGTGGGTTCTGTACCGCGCACGGTATAAACTACGCCCCCGATGATTGTAAGTATAATGGCACTCAAAAAAGCTGAAAAAATAACGGCTGGCTTGTTCATGATTTTCTCCTTGTAAGTTCTGGCAATTGTCATCCATGAAGGGAATCTTCGAAATTGCCCTGAATATGAACTCAAGGATACCGGGAAAGAATTGGAACTTTCTTGGAAAGAAGATCGAGTTTTCCAATCAATTTCCAATCTTCTTGAAGTACACTTAGAAAATCACAAAAAGAAGGAAGTAAAGATGCGCGTTTTAATCATCGAAGACGACCGCCGTCTGGCAGATTTGATACGTACTGTGCTGGAAGAAGAACATTTTGGGGTGGATCTGGCGCATGATGGCAACCTCGGTTTGGAGATGGCGCTACGAGGTACCCATGATATCGCCATCGTCGATTGGATGCTCCCCGGTCGGGATGGCCCCTCCATTTGTCGGGCAGTGCGCTCGGCGCGCCTGCCGATGGCGTTGCTCATGCTGACCGCTCGCACCCAGGTTGAAGACCGGGTCGCCGGGCTTTACAGCGGCGCAGATGATTATCTGGTGAAGCCTTTCTCTATCGACGAGTTAATTGCCCGCCTGCACGCCCTGTCGAGAAGGTTTCAGGATAATCCCGCCGATCAGTGGGAACTTCGAGCCGGTCAACTTGTGATGGATTTGCGCGCCCATACCGCCCGCCGGGGCGAACACCCTCTGGAATTAACCAAAACCGAGTGGACTTTGCTCGAATACCTGATGCGCCATCCCAAACAGGTTTTGTCCCGTCAGAATATCCTCGATTATGTTTGGGCATATGACAGCAGCGTTCAAACCACAATGGTCGATGTATATATTTCATACCTGCGCACAAAGCTTACTGTGCCCGGTATGAAAGACCCCATCCAGACAGAACGCGGGATCGGATATAGACTCAATGTCGATGATGCTTAGAAAACTGCGCACGCAGCTAACCTTATTCTATTTTCTAGCGGCTCTTGCCATTATTCTCCTGGGTGGAGGTGGGTCTTATAGCCTGCTGCACTACTACCTCTACAATGCTACTGATCAGGCCATGCAAGTGAAGATGGCCCTGCTGATGAATCAATATGGATTGTCGTTGCCCGATGAGTTGGCCGATGCCGAACAAGACTGGCTTGAAAATAAAGGGCAGTCGCTGCCGACGCCGACGCCTGTCCCTGTGATTGCGCATGAGTCAGAAGATGAAGAAAGAGAAGAAGGGGAAGAAAGTGACGAAGATGACGAAGGTGACGATGAATATTCTCAGCCCAGCGCATATTCAGAAGAACATTCTGAAGAAGGTCCCTATGACGAGGAGTTAGCTCCGGTTTTTGTGCTGCCGTTGAATGCCAATAGCGAATTGATCACCGCCACAAACCTGCCCGTAGCACCCATTACCCAAGATAAGGCCGCAGCCGCAGCAGCACTTTTGACGGGTTCCGACCTGCGCACGATCCGGCTGGAGGATGGCAGCCGCGCCCGTTTGCTGACCTACCGGGTGATGGTACCCGGTGGCCCGGAATTGCTTCAGGTTGGCAGGCTGCTGCGCGACCAGGACCGAGTCTTGAGTCAATATCTGGTGGGATTGCTGATTCTGGCCGGAATCAGTTCTTTGGCGTTGGGTCTGGGAAGTTGGTGGCTCTCTGGCCGATCATTAAGCCCTGCCCAGCAGGCCTGGAATCACCAACAGGCCTTCGTTTCCAATGCCAGCCACGAACTACGCACTCCATTGACCCTGATCCGGGCAACTGCGGATTATGCCTTGCGTCAGAAAAATCAGGCCGATCAAGCCGATCATCTGCAAACAATCCTCCAGGAATGCGATTATATGAACAATCTGGTGGATGATTTGTTGCTGCTCTCTCGCCTGGATTCCAGTCGATTGCAACTCACGCGCGAAGTAGTAAAACTCCCCGCACTGCTCTCCGAAATCGAGGGGCAATTCTCAATGCTGGCTGCTGCAAAACAGGTTACCTTGAAAGTCATGGACACCACCGGAGCAATTTGGGCAGACCCGATTCGTTTGCGTCAGGTGTTACTAATCCTTTTGGATAATGCGCTGCGTTTTACACCTTCTCAGGGGAGTATCCAACTCGCCACACGCCAGCATGATAAAGAGTGTCAAATCCTGGTCAGCGATCAAGGGATTGGCATTTCCCCGGAGCATCTACCCCATATTTTTGAACGCTTTTACCAAATCAACAATCCAGGGGTTGATGATTCGCACAATAATGGTTTAGGATTATCCATTGCAAAAGAGTTAGTTGAAGCCCAGGGTGGAAAAATCTCGCTGCAAAGCCAGGTAGGCAAAGGGACATTGGTCATACTGACTTTTATGAACGCATAAGTTTCCAGCATTGAAGGCCTGTTCAAATTCATGTAGGCAGAGCGCTTTCATATTCCAAGTATATTGTCATCTATGCTTTTTGCAGCACAACTCTGCAACAGTGAAAACCTTACATATGCAGGTAACTCCTTTCCTATTGCGATTATCTATTCTTCACCTATAATCAGATACATGGCCTCACAGCAAGTTCGTGCAAATCTCTTCGGAACTTTTGCGCTCTGGCAGTGCGAGGAACAACTCGATCTTCCAAGATCAGCCTCGGCACGCGCTTTATTGGCTTATTTACTACTGCATCGCGGGCAATTCCAATCTCGAAATAAAATTGCAGGGATTTTCTGGGCGGATATGGATGAAGCCCGCGCTCGCAAAGCGCTCACCCAGGCGCTATGGCGCATCCGCAAATTTGTGCCTGATATTCTCGAAGTCGATGCGCAACAGATACGCATCCCCGAAAATGAGGGGCTGCTCATCGATGTGAGCGTTTTTGAAAAAAAAGCAGAAGCATCCTGGCAATTTGAGGCCGCGTCTCCTGATGATAAAAAAAATGGCGCCCAAGCTTTGCATGAAGCAGTAGAACTCTATAAGGGTGTTTTACTGGAAGGGTTCTATGACGACTGGGTTCTGGTTGCGCGCGAGCGTTTGCGGGAAATGTATCTGCGCACTCTGGAGTACCTGATTGAAATTGAGAAGAAAAACGGGGCGTACACAGCGGCTTTAGATGTCGCCCTTAGGCTGGCGCAGGCAGACCCCTACCGTGAGGCCGCTCACCGCGAAGTTATGCGCCTGTATTACGCGCTCGACCGCCCAGAAGCAGCCCTATCTCAATACGAAACATGCTTCACTATTCTGGAAGACGAGTTAGGGCTTCAGCCTGATCGACAAACGCGCGCCCTGGCTCAAGAAATTGCCTTGCGCGTACCCAATGTGCAAGCGCCATATTTGCCCAAAACTCCATCGCCGGTAACGCCCTGGTTGTTCGATGAATCGCGTCCCGCGCAGCTTCCGCTTTTAGGGCGCGAGAACGAACGAGAAGCGCTCACCTGCTTCATGGAGGAAGCCATTCGAGGCTTTGGTGGTACCGTTTTAATTGAAGGTGAAGCAGGAATCGGCAAAACGCGCTTGATGAACGAGGTCATTCGCGATGCCGAGTGGCGCGGCGTGCAATCGCTGTGGGGGCGCAATCTCGAAGGAGATGTCTCATCTCCCTATTCTGCGATCATCGAAGCTTTAGCGGGCGGCTTGACCGCATTGCGAATTAATCAGCTAGCGCAATTCGTGGAAGAAATCTGGTTCCGGGTTTTAGCCCCCCTCGTGCCTCAACTGTACCAGGAATTACCTGGGCTTGTACCCGCGCCAACCCTGCCCCCAAAACATGAACATGAGCGCCTGGTGCAGGCCTTCGCCAATGTGCTTTCGGCATGGGGGCAGATCACCCCGGTTCTATTGGTATTGGATGATTTGCACTGGTCGAATGAAACCGATATTGATTTGCTCATTGCGCTCACCCCCCTTTTGCACACCAGCCGTGTATTGATGATTGGCACATTTCGCGGCGAAGATGCCCAGGTGCGCGGCACATTATGGCAAAAAATTGGCGGCTTAAACCAATCTGGAATACGGCAGCACATTATTTTAGAGCGGCTATCCTCTACTGTAGCGAGCGAATTAATCCGTCGTAGTCTAGGCATTTCGAAAGCTGCTCCGCTCTTTGAAATGCGCCTCTATCAAGAAACGCTGGGCAATCCACTCTTCATCCTGGAAACCTTGCGTGCCCTGCATGACGAAGGGCTATTGGAACAAGATGAGGGTGGCGAATGGCATACGCCCTGGGATACGACGACATCCGATTATCGAGAACTTCCCCTGCCGCAGGCTGTAGAAAATACAATTGCCACTCGTCTGGCGCGTTTATCGAGTAACGAGCTCATTGTCCTAAGCGCAGCAGCCGTGCTGGGCCGCGAATTCAATTTTTCATTGTTGAGCAACACCACTGGGATGGAACTCAGCCAGGTTCTCACCATCGCCAACGCCTTGGTCCGCCGACGCTTCCTAGAAGAATTACCAACGGCATATCGTTTTACCCACGACAAAATTCGTCAGGTTGCCTATCAGGCCATCCCGCCCGAGGCGCGGCGAGAATTACACAAACGGGCGGGAGAAAATTTACTCATCCTGCAACCCGACCAGATCGAAACCCTGGCACACCATTTCACCGAAGGCCATCTCTGGGATCAGGCAGCTACCCATAACCGGCGGGCCGGAGATCGGGCAAAATCGATGTATGCGAATCGCACTGCGGCGTTGTATTATGCGCGCGCATTGGAGGCTTTCGAAAAATTCCCCGGTGATATTGATCCAGTCCACCAATTCGAGTTGCGCGCCGCCAGAGAAGCAGTGTATGCGCTCCTGGGTGAGCGAGAAAACCAAAAAACCGATTTGGATGCCCTCACCGCGTTGCTAGAAAATCTCAAAGTGACCACTCCAGAGCGACGCTCGAAAATCGCTTTACGCTGGGTCGATTATTGGGAAGCGATCAGCGATTATCCCGCCGCCATCCGCGCCGTGCGCCATGCCGTAGAGCAGGCAAAATTAGCCGGTGACAAAGAATCTCAACACCAGGCTCATGTAAAATGGGGGCAAATGCTCCGGCAGCATGGCGATTATCCCCAGGCGCGCCAACATCTGGAAATTGCCTATCAACTCAGTTTGGAAAATCGGGACCCCTTAGCCCAGGCCATCAGCCTAAATGCGCTTGGCGTAGTGTTTTTCAATTGTGGCAATTATGATGCCGCCCTCGACTACTCTCGGCGCGCCCTGGAGGTCGGCCAACCCACCGGCGATCAGGCATTGCTGGCAGAAGTTCACAACGCCCTGGGCGGTGTATTTCATTTTCTGGCAGATTTTCAGGCAGGGATTGACCACCATCAACGCTCGCTCAACCTGAGACGCGCCATCGGCGATCGCCGCTTTGAAATATCCAGTCTCTACAATCTTGCTATCACTTATAGTGATAGCGGCGATCTACATTCGGCGCGCGAAAAGCTGGTTGAAGTTTGCGATCTCAGCCAGGCAGTTGGCGACCGCCGCCTGGAAGGGTATGGCTGGGTATTCCTCGGGCTGGTACTGGAACAGTTGGGGGAACTGGACAATGCGCGGGATGCTTATTCCCAGGGCTTGGAACTCCGCCGAGAGGTCGGGTTGAACGCCATGGCTAACGATCCCCTCGCCGGACTGGCGAGATGTGCAACTGCGGAGGGGAATCATGCCACGGCCGTTAGCTATGCCGAACAGGTTCTCGATTGGATCGAAGAAAACGGAACTGATGGCATTGGCGATCCCTTGCTGGCTTATGTGGGTGTTTATCGTGCCTTGCTGGCGGCTGGAGAAAGCGATCGTGGATTAGTTGCATTGCAAGCTGCCTACAATTTGTTGATGCAATTCGCCGAAAACATCGCCGATCCTGAACGCCGCCGCGCCTACCTGCATGATATTGACCCGGGGCGACCGATTTGGAATGATTACCATAAATATATCCTCGGCCAGAGCAAGGTGCTGCTCCCCTGTGCCGACGCTCCCCTTGGACGTCCGCTCCTGGCGAGCGAGTGGGTTGAAATCACCTGGACAGCGAACACACCCGAAGATGAGAAATTCGAAGGGAAAACTGAACGCCGTCAGCATCAATTACTGCGCCTGGTGCAAGAAGCCCAAGAACAAGCCGCGGCGCCAACAGTAGGCCATTTAGCAAAGGCTCTGGGGGTTAGTGACCGCACGATCAAACGCGATCTGGCAGCATTGAGAGATTCTGGGCATATTGTCGCCACACGCGGGGCATAGCCAATAGTAACTGCTCAGGCTAACGCCTTCGCAGAGAGAGGCATTCGCGTTCCGTCTTTCGCCTTCACACAAAAAAAAAATGTCCCCAAAGTTTAACGAATAAAAATCACAGCGAAGACATTTTCGAGATAGCAGACATTTATACTGATGCACAATCATACGCATCAGTTTTTGCTCTTTAAGTGATAAGGAGAAAAATCACATGAAATACCGCCCCTATAAACTCATTTTGGCCATCTCCCTGCTGATCCTGTCCATCCTGGCCTGTGATTTCAGCGCTACCACTGCCAATATCGCAGAAGCGTTTATGGCAAGAGATTACGATGGAACACAACCATCAACTGCCTTCGCTCAAGACGAAACATTTTATTGTGTTGTCGATTTGGCAAACGCCCCGGATGATACGACTGTGAAAGCCGTTTGGATTGCCGTCCAGGCCGATGGCGTCGATCCCAATTTTCTGATTGACGAAACGGAAATCACTTCTGGCAGCAACTCGCTGCACTTCGAGTTGAGCAACGATAATCTATGGCCGACGGGCAAATACAAAGTAGAACTCTATCTGAATGGCGAACTAGATCGCACACTCGAGTTTGAGGTTCAGTAAAAAAGATGACCTTGCCTAGCAAAAGACAACTTTCCCGCGAAACCTTCGTCCTCCGCTTGTGGGCTGAAGAAACGGTTTCTTCAGTCTGGCGGGGGGAGGTGCAGAACGTCCGCAGTGGGCAGACGGCTGTTATTCGCGACCTGGAGGAGTTGCTTGATTATTTGCGCAGTCAACTCGATGAACAAGCAGCCGCTCTTGCCAAAGAACGCGGCGGGCTAAGATAATTTTATAAAGCAACGACGCGTTAATGGCACCTGGCATGATACATATGGCAGGGCTACTCAGGAGATTATTGATATGAAACCGACAAACCCCAAAAAAATTGAGGCGATCATCTCAGTTTTGCTAGTTTTAATTCTGGCAACGCTGGCCTGTGAGGTTCCCGGGGCTACGATTGATACGAACGCGGCCGCGACTGCCGTTCAGCAAACCGTGCAGGCAGCCGCACCCGGAGATACAAATTCAACGGGCGGTTTGCAGCCCATAGACCCCGCCGCGTTGACGGCAACCAGCATCGCTGCCGCCAATCCACCCATTTCTGCGCCCGCCGAGAATGGACAAGCTGCCCCTATGCCCACAGCTACAACCCAGAATTATGCGCAGTCACCGGCGGCATCGCCGACATCGTCATCGGGCAATGTTCAGCCTACATCAGCGCCGCCTACGACAGCGCCGCCGCCCGCGCAGGGGGCCGCCCAACCGTCGTCGGCTACATCCTCCTATGTGGAACTCTACGATTATTATGATTCCAAACAAGGCGTTGATCTCGATAATGGCGGCGGCCTGGAGGAGATGGCCTACATGGAATACAACTCCAGCGATCCAAACCCCGGCCATGCCCTCGGGCAACTCGGCGGCAGGGGCACCGTTTGGGCTGATGTGGGAACAACATCTCCCACTTATCAAAGCTGCACTGCGATTATGAGTTGGTATCCCGGCCTCCACATTTCAAAGGGGCATTATTATTGCTATATCACCGACCAAAACAACTATGGTTATTTGCGAGTGGATCGGTTAGAACAAATTGGCACCGGGGGCAGCGAATTGCAGCCCTGGGTGCTCGGCGTCAGTTTCACCACCTGGCTACCGTAGAGCAGATCATCTCAGGAGGAAAATCTTCGTGAAAAATATTCATTTTCGTAATCGGCTACTCCTTTGGAGTTTGATGCCACTATTTGCAATTTTGGCCTGCCAGGCGGTTAATGGGGATGGGGCGAATCCGGCAACGGCGCTAACGCTCCAGGCCGGAGCAACGCAAGCTGCCCCCGGCGGGTTGCAACCCCTCTCCCCGGCAGATGCTCAGGCTACCCTGGTGGCAGCCACTGCCGCGGCTGGGAACCAGCCCCCCACGCCGAATACACCCCCAACGGCATCCAATGCTCAGGGGCCAGCCGCCGCACCGCCAACGGCAACGCCGATCCCTTGCGATAAGGTCAGCTTTGTCAAAGATGTCACCATCCCAGACAATACCAAGCTAAACTCCGGGAGCGCCTTTACAAAAACCTGGCGTTTGAGGAACGATGGCAGTTGCACCTGGAATGCTGGCTATAAGCTGGTTTTCGATCACGGCGACGCCCTGGGCGGGCCGCAAGATGTGCCGTTAACCACAGGCACAGTGGCTCCCGGCCAGACGATTGATGTCTCAGTGAATCTGACGGCGCCTGCCCAAGCTGGCACCTACCAGGGCTATTGGAAGCTGCGCAATTCATCGGGTGTGTTGTTCGGCTGGGGAGATAAAGCCAACGCCGCTTTTTGGGTCAAAATCAAGGTTGAGGTCGCTGCCCAGCAGCCACCCGCGAATACCAAAAAGAATGTCACGTTGTTGCCAACATCCAATGGGGGTAGTGTTGACTCCAATGGGCTGGGCAACACCGGTTATATTCCCGGTGACGACGCCACCGATCTGGCCTGGGTCACTTTTATGGATTTCTCCATCGTCGATATTCCCCCTACAGCCACGATCCATTCCGCCACGCTGACGTTGCCTTGTATTTTGGTGGCAGGCGATCCATTCAACGAACTGGGTGAAGTGGGCGTGTTTTATTCGTATTATGGAAATTTCGACCCGGCGGTGCTTTCGCAGGGAAACTACGATCTCTCGCAATATTTGGGTAGACTGCTGAGTTGCCCGGATACGCCGCTGGATGTGACAGCCTCCTTGCAAGCCAATCTTGGACCGCCCTATTATCAGATCATTGCACTTTTCCAATTCGGCACCGATTCCAACGCCGATGATGATTATATCCAGATCACCACACCCAGCCTGAAAGTTGAGTACACACCATGACAAATCCACCACAAACACCGCCTGTTTTGGTTATGGCACAAGGCCCCTGGCCCAACCATACGTTTCCACTGAACAAGCATATCCTTACCATTGGCCGCATGGATGATAATGATATTGTCATCGACGATCCAGGCGTATCGCGCTACCATGCCCGGCTGACTCGCTCGGAAGGCAAGTGGATTCTCGAGGATTTAGGCTCCAGCAACGGCACATTCATCAACGGCCAACGCATCCGCGTACCAACGTATCTGGCCGCAGACAGCCAGATCGGCCTGGGGCCCGATGTTTTGTTGGGCGTGCAACGTGGAACCCCGGCGGCGGCTCGCCCGCGGCAGAAAGCGCCCCGGAAAAAGTCGAAGTTGCCCGTCGTGGGAGGCGTACTCGGTTTGGGGCTGGCAGGCCTGATCCTCTTGGGCGTGCTGGCTGTGGCGGGATATTTTTACTTCTCCCCTACGGCGCGTTTGCCCTTTGGGCTATCCCAAACAACGGAAGAAAATATTTTTTCGAATGGCCCGGGGGTGGTTATTCAGCAGCCGCAGCCTTACACGCAAATTAAT
The DNA here is from genome assembly GCA_018648225.1 of Chloroflexota bacterium. NCBI lineage: Bacteria > Bacillati > Chloroflexota > Chloroflexota bacterium. Next base: position 5,577 of record JABGRQ010000061.1, on the reverse strand, counting down.
ACAGGCGACTCGCTGCTCTTTTCGGCCACTGCTGTGGACGATAGCGGCGTGATCCGGATTGATTTATGGGTGGACGACCAAATGGTTTTATCCCAATCCAGCCCGGATGCGAACGGCATTACGCCCCTCAGTCTGAATTACCCACTGGTAGCAACCGCGGAGGGTACTTATACCCTGGTGGCACGCGCCTACAACAAACAAGGTCTCATGGGTGAATCGCTGGCGCATAGCGTCAACGTAATCGCTGGTGAGTCTACGGCTTCGACCCAAAAACTGGGCCAGTATGTCGTCCAGGCGGGCGATACGCTGGAGAGCATTGCCCGCAGAGCCGGTACAACTGTGGATGCGATTCTGGCGGTCAACCCCGGCATTGTAAACGGGCAGATCACGCCCGGTCAGGTAATTCTGATCCCATTGCCCAAAGCCCCCCCGATGGGCGCCGCGCCGCAGCCTCAACCCGTCAGCGGTCAGGCTGGCGGTCAGGCTGGCGGCCAAGCCGGAGGTCAGCAGGGCGTCCAACAACGTAACGGAGCTGCTCCAGCCAACCCATCCACATCGGTGTCTGTCAAAAGCGCCACTGTGAATCCCAGCCCGGTTTATTACGGGCAGCACTGCACTACATTTGCCACCGTATTGCGGGCGACTGCCAAAGTCGAGCCGCTGGCGGATATCTCCAAAGTGATTCTGGCCTATGCCTATATCGACAGCGCCGGAGTCAGAACCCAGGATATTGAGCTTGAGATGAAGTTGACCGGGGGCGAGTACAAGGCCGATGTGAACGTCGGCAAAGAGGCTGAGGCTCATCTCGCCCAGGCTGGCGGCAAGCTGGAATTGAGGGTTGAGGCTTACGACAAAAATAACAAACTCAGCTACAGCCCGATCTATACGGCTGCGGTAACATACTGTCCGCCGCAAGCAGGCGGTATTAACCTGCCAGGTTTTGTCCCGGCGGCTTTCCCCGATCTCGGAAATCTCAGGGGTCCAGGGCAAAATGGCTTACCCGGCGTGGTAGTGAATCCTGCGCCCGGGGCGGTTGGCAACCCCAACCCGCGCATGGCCGCGCCCGATCCGGTGCAGGTTACGGTGGCGGGTGATTGTCAGGTCAAAATTACCTGGAAAGATAACACCACCATCGAAACCCATTACGATATACAACGACGCGCACCAGGCGCCGCGTTTGGTTTGAATGTTGACGTTTTGGCAGCTAATATAACCGAATACGTAGACAAGCTGCCTGGGTCTGGCAAGTACGAATACGAAGTCGTGGCGCGGCAGTCTCAGGGGGGCAAAATTGTCGATTATGCGACCAGCCGCCCGGTGATTGTAGATGTTCCGTCTACTCCGGCCTGCCAGCCTTTGCCTACACTAATGCGCCTGATTTTCCAGCCGGTAGCCTTCAACGCTCCGGGCTACGCCGAAGGATTTATTGAACCGATCATAGCCCCGTATGCTGTCTTCCGCTTGCCGCGCGGGCAGGGTAGCAGCATCCCACTGGGCAATTTTGGTTCCGACAAATACCGGCTAGAGACCTGGTTACCCGAAACCCAGGTGGGGCAGAACCTTATCATCAAAGTAGCGGCCAGCGGCGCGCAAGCCAACAAGCCGCCTGATAAATTGGGGTTTTTCGCAGCAACGCACGCGTACGCTGACCTCACCAGTGGGAATACAGACCAGATCTATCAAGGGAAAGGCCAAGGTTTTACGTTCCAATATAAGCTTTGGCTGGAACCCTATCTTTGGAATGCGCCGCAAGCGCCGCCCAGCGCCGTGATCCCTGCGCCCACAAACGTGCGCGTGTCAGTGAATAAAGATTTTCACGATCTATTTTGGGATTATCCGGATAATAATGCCCGGAATCAATATGTCAGCGGTTTTCACGTGTATAGCCAGTATTATTGCCCCGGACACAAAACAACCATCGAGTGGCCGCATGTCGTGGTGAAGCGGGCCGGAGGCATGGCCTTCGACCCCCAGAAACTGCCGCAAGGCTGTGCCTGTTCGCATTCCGTCAGCGCTTTTGGGCAGGGCGGCGAATCGCAACGGGTGCCAATAAAAAACCCCGAAGATTGTCTCACCTACAATTGGGACGAAAAAGTAACCGTCACTTTCAAGGATATTGAAATTAGCGGCCAAAATATGCCGCAGCCCCGCAACGCCACGATTGACCTTTGGGCCAATTACTTCTTCCATACATCTGCCAGTGAGGTGCATCTATTCTCTGGCAAGCATAATCTCGGCCAGATTGATTTCAGTCCTCAGGCAGGCGTGCAACCGGGCAACACACCCATCACCCTGCAAGTCAAAACCGGCGACGCGTTGCAACTTGGGTTCTATATCGGCGGAACCTGTAAAAGTACTGATTTACTGATTAAAGCGCCCGCCGGTGGCTCTTGGGCAGGCGTAAACCAGGATTATATTGTCCAATCCGCGGATGGCGGCTGCAAAGTCACAGTGCAAGTCGGCAGCGGAGGAGGGCAGCAGGGTCAACCGCCGCAACAGGCAAAATATGGGCCAGGCTGCGGGGATACGGGCTGCTCAATTACAGTCTATAACAAGACCCCCTACACGATTGTTGGGCTAAACTTCACCCGCAAGAGCAATAATGTGGTGGAGAACCCCATCAGCCAATCAGCGATGGTGATCCCGGCCAATGGCTCCTTACAAGTCAGCGAGTTTTATGATGAAAATTACACCTATCAGGCTTTTTATGGCACCTGGGCACAGGGGCAGGCAAAACCAACGATATCAGGGAATGGCCCCGTTTCGCCCGTGTTTGCGGGCACTTCGCAAGCCATCCATATTTTTGACCCCAAAGCTCCGCCCCCAAATGCCAATGAAGCGCTCCTGCGAAAATTATTGACCGCTGGGCAGCCAGCGAATGAGTTCAAACTCATGTGGCTTTTCTATAATAAAGGTCAGGGAGATGTAATGTGTCCAACCGTCATCTGCAATGACCGTATCATCTTCTATAGCAATGGCACTTTTGACTATTTTGAAGCCGATGTAGCCGCAAAGGTAACGTCAGGTACGTATAAGCTTGTTTCTCTCAATCCTGCAACCGGCGTAGCTTCGTTTGACCTCATCCCGAACGGTAACAAGGCAAAATTTTCGAGAGTCTTCTATAACTTCAATACCAATGTGTTCCAAAGTATGTCGCTTTATGTGGATGTTACAACCGACAAATATGGATATCGAAAAACCAGCTTTAATCCTCAGGTGCCTTGATTGAATACATCGTAAACAAAGTGATTTGAATTTTCACAAAAGACCTCCGAAGTCTCCAGCGAGCCTGTTCAGATCGCGAAGAGCCTTCCTGCTTCTTCACTTCGTTCGAAATGCTGCGCGAAGACTTCGGAGGCCTGAGCCTAAAAATGGAATTTTCTTTGTTTACAGTGTATTGAACGATAGTTTATAAAAAGCCATGATAAGGAAGTATGCAATGAAATCTGGAAACATAAATGCCCTGGTTGTTACCCTGCTGATGTGCTTGTGTGCTTTGACACTCAGCGCCTGCGAATTGGAAACCCAATCACCGGATGCCCTGGCCGATCTCGCCAGCGGCCCCAATACCTGGATTGAATACCCCGCGGAGGGAGCCATCTTCACGATGGGGAGCATCCCCGTTACGGTGTATGCTGCCAGCCCCGATGGAGTGGGAAGCATGATTGTAACCGTGGGTGGGGAGGCTATCCCCGTGGGTGAACTTACGCCCCTGGTGAATGACTCCACCCTGGTGCGCGCCGACCTGCTTTGGCTGCCGCCTGGCGAGGGCGAGTATCTAATTACAGCATCTGCGGGCGGCACACCGACATCCCTGCGCTTCTGTGTTGTAACCTGCAATACACCGGAGGTCGAGGCAGCTGAACAGATGGAGCCGACAAATACACCAACGGCTACGCTGCCCGTTATCACCCTGGCCCCCGATGAACCCACCTGGACGCCAACACCCGCGGCATCGAAAACACCCACCCCAACCGCATACAAATCCCCCACGCCAACTCCAACTGCGTATAAATCGCCCACCCCGACAGCTTATAGCGAATCTTCAGCCGAATTCTGGGCCGCGCCGCCCTATATCAACGCTGGCGAATGCACCACATTGAACTGGAACGTCTACGGGGATTTCCAGGCGATCTATCTTGAAGGCAATTCGGTGAACGCCAGTGGCAGCGATTCAGAATGCCCCTCGGCGAGCTATACCTACCACCTGCAAGTGATCGAAATGGACAACTCCACCACCGACCATTGGACAAGCGTAGATGTCTATGAAGCGCCCCCATCTGACACAACCGGGCCAAGCATCAACTGGAAAAATCTGGTCTGGGAGAGCTGCCAGTTCTACGGAGAGGCCGGTATCAGCGATGAATCTGGTGTAAGTTGGGCACAGTTCTACTATAATAGAAATGGCGAAGGCTGGAACTCTGTCTGGATGAGCGAACTCTCAACGGAGTATTGGCAGTCTGAAATCGGTGTCTCGGTAGACGATGGCATGAGCACGCCAATGGGTACGGTTGAATACTATATCGTTGCCAGCGATAGCCTGGGCAACCAACGCCAGTCGGGCACTTCATCCTATAGTTATACAGGCTGCGATGGATAACGAGTAAACTAAATGCAATCAGGTGGGATGCACTTTGTAAACGCATCTCACCTGGCCTACCTCATTTTGAAAGCTCCGGAGGGCAAAGCATGGCTAATCAACCCACAAAAACACCTTACCTGGTTATGCACCAGGGGCCGCGACCCCAGCAGGCATTCTCGCTGAAAAAGAACCTGCTCACCCTGGGGCGGGCGGAAGATAATGATATTGTTATCGACGACGCTGAAGTCTCCCGCTATCATGCCCGCCTGACCTGGCAGGGTGACAAATGGGTGATCGAAGATTTGGGTTCAAGCAATGGCACCTACATCAACGGGCAGCGCATCAGCGCGCCGACGATCTTGGCGGCAGGCAGCCAATTGAGGCTGGGACCCGATGTTGTGCTGGGTATGCAAGCGGGAGCGCCGGGGGGAAAACATCTTTCTCGCAAGCGCAAATTCCCGCTCTCGGTGGGTTTGGCTGGAGCCGCAGTGTTGGGTATATTGGTGTTGGGTGTTCTGGCTGCGTTGAGCTACGTTTATCTCTCGGGGAATTGGCCGTTTGGGTTGGCCCAGGGCGCGGTACCATCAGGCCCAACGGTCATCATCCAGGAACCTGTTCCAGGAACCCAGATCGTCAAGGGCGATTCGTTTATGGTCTTTGTCAGCAGCCACGATAAAGATGGCGTGACGCGCATTGACTTGTGGACCGATGATCTATTGCTGCTCTCCCAGGCCAGCCCCGATGAGGGCGGGATGACACCCTTTACCTTGAACTATCCCTTGGTAGCCGTCGAGACGGGCAGCTATGCCCTGATCGCCCGCGCTTATAACAGCCAGGGCGAAATGGGCGAATCGGCAGTTCACTACGTGACTGTGTACGATGTGAATGCTTCCCGTCAGGATTTAGCGCAATACATCGTTCAGGAGGGGGATACGTTAGAAAACATCGCCGGAAAAGTTGGGGTGCCGGAGTCTACTATTGGAGCGGTCAACCCC
>JABGRQ010000060.1 GCA_018648225.1 Chloroflexota bacterium | reverse complement strand
CAGGCCCACTAATTTGGTCTGTGGCGATAGATTGAAAAAATCATCAATTACGCCCACAAGAAACGCAACCCCGGCGCCAATCAACAAACCCAATGGCAAACTACCCCAGCGACCAGAAAAGATAAGCGCAATGGCAAAGGCGACAAAAATTGCCACACCGCCAAGATAGGGCGTTGGCAGGCTGTGCCAGCGGTCGCCGCGCGGTTGGGCAACTTTGCCCAGTCGTCGAGCAACCACTCGAACAACCGGCACCAAAATCACACTAGCCAGTAACGCGATGACAAATACCAACCACTGCATTCCATTTCTCCTACTTAAACAGCCCGAAAATTGTGGACAACTACTACGGTTAGGTAACAAGCCCCATTTTACGATACAAATCGATATAGCGGGTCAGGATCATCTGTTGGTCAAAACGCTCCTCAGCCACTTTGCGGCTCGCCTGCCCCATTTTCTGGCGCAAATCAGCATTGGTGAGCAGCGTTGTCAATGCTTCAGCCAGACTGCTGGCATCGGCCTGAGGAATCAGGAAACCATTCAAATCGCTTTCAATAACCATGCGGCACCCCTCAATATCCGATGCAATGAGAGGTAATCCGGTGGCAGCCGCTTCTAAGAGAAAGAGCGGCACCCCCTCATTATAACTGCTCGGCAGCACAGCAATATCTGCCAATTGCAGCAATTCTGAAATATCACTGCGATGTCCCAACACCTCAACGATGCCTTCTGCGCGCCATTCTTCCAGAATTTGCGCGGGGACACTATCGGGGTTGCCCTTATCAGGAGCGCCTGCCAGCCAGAAACGTGCAGGAATATTATTCGCCTTAATTATGCGCGCCGCTTCAACAAACTCCGCCAGACCTTTATCCCATAATAATCTGGCTGCCATAATTACAATCGGCGTTTCGTCAGCGGCTTTGCCATTCAAGGCCGGTTGATAATCCGAAAGATTTACGCCGGTTCCGGGAATAAGCGTGGTCTTTTCTTTGGAAACCACTTCCAGGGATACCAGATGTGCCAAATCATGCTGATTCTGGAATGCGGTATGAAAACCTTCGCCGCGCAAGGCCCGCCGCAATACGGGCAGCACAATGCGCCGCAATATTTTTGCTCTCTGAGCTTCGCTAAACAGATAACCCAACCCGGTGAAATTATTGATCACAACGGTTCCCTGGGCCGCGCGGGCGGCCAGAGAACCATAAAGAATGGGCTTAATTGTAAAATGATGCACTGCAGCCGGGCGTAATTGGCGATAAAGCTTATATAAATCAATGATAGCCCCAAGCTCTCGCCAGGGGTAAATACTGCGCCGATTAAGATTCCAGGCTTGCCAGGTAAAGCCCATCACTTGCAATTCTTCCGTATACTTGCCGGGCGGGCAAACGAGGATGATATTGAGACCATGTTCAACTAAGGCGCGCGCCAGCGGCAAACGAAAATTATAGAGCACCCAATCCCAATTTGCCACTAACAAAATCGGTAAACTTTTCGCCGAAGCGCCATGCAAAAGATTCAATTTGCGATAGAGATGAATATACTGCGCCATAATTGCCTTCTGATCGAATCGATTTTCTGCAATCCGGCGGCTCGCACGCCCCATCTGTTGGCGCAAAGTTGGATCGGTCAGTAATGCAGCCAGCGCATTGGTAAACGCGGCCGCGTCACCTTTCTCAATCAGAAAACCGTTCTTGCCTTCTTCCACAACCATACGACAACCTTCGATGTTGGAAGCAACGATCGGCAGACCTGTAGCGGCTGCCTCCAGAAGAAAGAGTGGCACACCTTCATGGAAGCTGGGCAAAACCGCGATATCGGCTTGCTGCAATAATTCAGGGATGTCGCTACGATGACCCAGCAGCTCAACCACTCCCTCCACCCGCCATTCTTGCAGGGTTTTCTCAGTAATACTGGCAAGATTTCCAGCATCGGGGGCGCCCGCCAACACAAAACGCGCCGGAATGCCCCTGGCTTTTATCTCACGGGCAGCTTTGACAAACATATCCAACCCTTTATCCCAAAGCAAACGCGCGGCCATAAATATTACCGGAGCGTTCTCACTTTCTGTTTGCCGGCTCGCGGGTTGATAATCTGTCAAATTAACACCACTCCCAGGGATGAGCGTGGTATCGTCTTCCGACACAATCCCAAGCCTGATCAGGTGATCTCGATCCTGAATATTTTGGAACGCGGTGTGAAAACCCTTTCCGCGCAAAGCGCGCTTCAAAACCGGAAGAACAATCCGGCGCAGCCAAACAGCCTTACGAGCGTCACTGAATAAATAGCCTAAACCGGTAAAATTATTGATCACGGTTGTGATTTGAGCAAAACGCGCCGCCAACGAGCCGTATAGAATGGGTTTAATCGTAAAGTGATGAACTGCGACCGGACGCAAATCGCGATAAATTTTATAAAGCTCAACAACCGAAACGAGTTCCCGCCAGGGATATATATTGCGGCGGCTCAAATTCCAGGGACGCCACTTGAAGCCCGCGGCCAAAATCTGATCGGAATAACGACCAGGCGGGCAAACCAGAATGACATTTTGCCCATTCGCTTCAAGTTCGCGGGCCAGCGGCAAACGGAAATTATAAAGAACCCAATCCCAATTGGCGACCAACAAAATCGGCGAATGTACTGAAAAATCACTCATGATGATTTGTTTAACACCCCCCGAGAAATTTGCTCCTAAAACTCGCAACCCCGGCCATACGATATGGTGAAAGCCACCGGCTCCCAGCGTAATAAGGATCATCCAATAGGCATAACGCATTCGGAATAAAGCGCCCATATTGACCACAACAGCGCCCAGCGTTACCAGGCTGATGGAAGCAATTATCGCCAGATACCATGCAGCGGATTTCCGCCGCGCGTGCCAAACTCCGATCACGGCTATCGCATCCACCGCATACATCAGCAGGGTTTCTATGCCGCTCAACACGCGTGGCGAAACTCCAATATTGCCCTGCTCAAACCACATATTGGGAAACGGCGCCAAAAAGCCAACAAACGCCGCACGGGGCAAATAGCGGATCAAGCTCTCGAGATCATGGATACTGTAATGCGTATCCATATTTGATCCCGCTGATGGGTAAAAAGTAATAAACCGTTCGCGGGCGCTGCCAAGTTCCTCAGCGACTGAATTGAGCTGATCGTATAAACCACGCTGAAAGCCAGGAAAATATTCCGGAAGAACCACCATCAGAATAAAGGCTATCGCCACAAGCCACAATAGGGAAGTCAATATTTTCTTGATTTTGGGAAATAATTGATAAGCCTTCTGAAAAATGATCCCCAGCAAACTAATCGCAATAATCGCATCCGTCAGCGGTTTGCGCCCGCTATTTTCCAGCATTGATGTCAGTATCAACACTGAAATCAGATAGAATCCAGCGCTCATAACAATGATTTTTGGCGAAAGTTTGCGCCGATAGCAATAAACCGTTGCCACGACCACTGTTAAAGTGCTGGTGATAAACAAAGGGGTTTTTAATAACTGCGTTGTGTGAATCACATACGACGGCCATAACCCGACGATGCTGGCCGCAATCATTCCCGCTGGATGGTTGAATATCTCTTTCGCCAACGCATACACCAGGAAGAGGGTCGCCAGATAGTAAAACAAATTCACAACTTCAGCGCCAAGAATCGAAAAACCAAATGCCGGGCTAAGCAGCACATAAGATAAGGTGTAGATTTTGATATGCAACTCAATGGGTATCGAGAAAAAAGGCGTAAAACCCTGGCGATAAATCGCGCGAGTTAAAGCCTCTATTTGTTGAATATACGGAATATTATCAATGTTAAACGTGCCCACCCCCTGACTGGTAAATAACCCTGGAATCCATTGCGTATTCCCAATCCAGAGAATAAATCCAACCATGACGACATGGAAAATAGCAGCAGTTGTCAACAACCAACGTAGCTGGATACGCTGCAATGGGTCTGCCCGCTTGTTCAATTGCATATCTTGCGTATTAGACATATTTATTGTATCAATCAAGCCAGGCCTGGAACATCAATATATCCCACAAATAGTATTGCCAGTTCCGTTGACCAGCGAGATGTTCCTGCCATTTTTGCCGAATGGGGGCTGGATTTAAATAGCCATCGCGCCGCAAACGCTCTTCGCTCAAATAATCTTCAGCCCAACCGCGTAATGGGCCGCGCAGCCATTGATCAATTGGAACGCCAAAACCCATTTTGGGGCGTTCGAGCATCGTACGGGGCACATAGCGATATAAGAGTTGCCGAAGAATCCACTTCCCCTCATTGCCGCGCACTTTCATCCCTAAGGGCAACCCGGCCACAAATTCAATGACTTCATGATCGTCCAGGAAGGGAGCGCGGGCTTCCAGGCTCACCCCCATACTGGCGCGATCCACCTTGACCAGGATGTCGTCCGGCAAATAGGTCATCATATCCAGGTACATCATCTGCTCGGTAAAGGTAGGCACTTTCGCCCACGCCGAACGATTTCGCAATAATGTAGCTGGTTCTTGAGCGCCAATCACAATATCGGTGGGTTTTTTCCAATGAGAAACCAGATCCAAATACACGGCTTCTTGGTTGGGGATTGAAATCACCTCGGCTAATTTTTGGGCTTTATCAGCCGGATTAGGTAAATTTTCGAACTCGCCCATCATGTGCCCGAACATACGAAAAATGCCATACCAGGCCGTGGTTGGGACAGACAACATCGCCCGCGAAAGCAACCTGCGGACCGAGAACGGCAGCCAGCCAATACGCCGCCAGATAGCATTAGTCATAAAATAGCGATTATAGCCACCAAACAACTCATCCCCGCCATCCCCCGACAGGCTGACGGTCACATGTTGGCGCGCCAACTTTGAGACCAGATACGTGGGGATTTGGGACGAATCGGCAAAGGGTTCATCATAGAGCGCGGGGAGCAAAGGAATAACCTGACGTGTCTCCTCGGGGGTAACATAAAGCTCAGTATGTTCAGTGCCAAGATGCGCGGCAACTTGCCGGGCATAGCGCGCCTCATCAAAGCCTTGTTCGTGAAATCCAATCGTGAATGTCTTTACCGGAATACTGCTTTGGGATTGCATCAACGCGACAATGGTTGACGAATCGATGCCTCCGGAAAGAAAGGCCCCCAGGGGAACGTCGGCCACCATGCGCAAACCTACCGAGCGGCGCAGCATAGCGTCGAGGGCATCCAGCGCTTCTTGCTCGCTGCCCTCAAAGGGGTTGGCAAGACCATCTTCGACAACCTGACGGATTTGCCAGTAAGGTTGAGGTTCAAACTCCCGCGGCGAAGAAGCGTGCTGAAGAGTCAAATAAGACCCCGCAGGCAGCTTGAAAATTCCCTGATAAATGCTAAAAGGCGCGGGCACATAATTATGGCGCAAGTATAAAGCCAGGGCATCGCGATTAATTTCCTCGCGGAATGAAGGGTGGGCGCGCAATGCCTTCAACTCCGAACCAAATAAAAGCGTATTCCCGAACCAACCATAATACAACGGTTTGATGCCCATGCGGTCACGCGCCAGCGTGAGGCGTTTTTCGGCACGGTCCCACAAGGCTATGGCAAACATGCCGTTAAAGCGTTGCAAAGCTGTTTCCAGCCCCCAGGCTTCAATTGCGGCGAGCATCACTTCGGTATCGGATGTACCGCGAAAAGACGCGCCACAGGCATCCAGTTCGGTGCGCATCTCGGCGAAATTATATACTTCCCCGTTATAAACGATCACATAACGTCCAGATGCCGAGTGCATGGGCTGGTGCCCCATCGGAGAAAGGTCCAGGATCGCCAGACGGCGGAAACCCAATGCAATACCATCTTGCGCCCGACACCAGGCTCCACCCGCATCTGGCCCGCGATGATAGATTTTAGCCGTCATTTGCTGAACGCTATTCTCAAGTTCAGCCTGTGCAGTGCTGTTTGTACGATCCCAGAATCCGGTAATTCCACACATAATTAATTGGCAGTACCCCCATACTGCCCATACAACTCCTCATACGCCTGGATCATTTTCTCCTGACTGTATTCTGCCACAATTCTCTGGCGAGCCAACCGACCTAATTGTTGTCTGTGAGCCTCGCCAGCAGCGACGATTTCGGCCCAGGCGGCAGCCAGTTGAGCAGCATTCTGCGGGGGAATAACCACGCCCGTTTCGGCAACAATTTCAGCCGCGTCGCCAACATTGGTGACAACGCAAGGCACGCCACATGACATCGCCTCGGCAATTGTATTCGGAAACCCTTCTGTCAAGGAAGAAGAAGTTGCCAGGTCAAAAGCCGCGGTCAGATTGGCAATATCTCGCCGGGGGCCTAGCAGCGAAATTCGCTCCCGGATGTCAAAGGCGTCGATCATAGAGGCCAGCGCATTATTCGACCCGATCATATCCGCTCCGCATAGCACAAAGTGTGGATTATATCCTGCATTCACAAACTCGCGCGCAGCCTGCAAAAATGTGGCGTGGTCTTTCATGGGATCAAAGCGGGCAACATATCCAATCAGAAGCACATCATTGGCGAGGCCAAGCTCGGTCAATAACATTTGCCGGGCGGATGGTTGAGGCCGAAAGAGCTTTGTGTCAACCCCGTTGGGGATCAGTTCCCAACGCCGGGGATGATACCCAATCGATTTGTGGTAGCGGAGTCCGGCCCGCGAGTTGATGACTACGCCCCGGGGCAGGGCAGCCAACCCCGAGCAAGCCCGCAACGTCCACCCGGAGAGTCGGCGATACTCGGACATGTCCATATTCGATGAGCGCACATTCCAAAGAATATTCTTCACACCTGCCACCTTCCCGGCGAGTAAACCCAGCAAATCGGCATGGTAAAGCCAGGTTTGCAGCACAGCAGGTTGGTACGCTTTTATTTGGCGGATTAATTGAAAAAATCCCCGCAGTGTAGGCCGCCCACGTGGCATATACAGGGATTCGACAGGAATTTTTAGCGCAGCAATCAACGTGCCCACATCCCCAGGCGAAACAAGTGAAATTACGCGGTTTTCGAAGCGGTCAACATTAATGCTCTTCAGCAAGCGGTAGAGCATCATCTCCGAGCCGCCCACGTCAAGGGTGGTGATGAGGTGTAGCAGCTTGATTTTGGGCAATTTTTTTATCCAGTGTTTCTGACAAGTTCTTCAAAAAGCTCTTCCGTAGACGCGACCATTTTTTCAACCGAATAATATTTTTGTATCCTCACCCTGGCCTGTCGCCCCAGCTCAAAGCGTGAATCAGCGGATAGCTGCAAAAGCTCCGACACGGCTTCCGCCAAACCTGCAGGTGCCTTCGGTGCAACGATACGACCCGTCTCGCCGACGATGCGCGCCGAATCACCAACATTTGTGACGACACAAGGTGTTTCACACGCCATCGCCTCGCCAATTACATTCGAAAAACCTTCACCGTAAGATGATGATACAAATATATCCAAAGCACTGTAGACGGCGGGCATCTCAAAATGAGGCCCGCCCCAAACTAATTTCTCGCCCAAAGACAGGGCCTCAGCCAGTTCCAGCAATTCGTGCAAATACGCATCCGGCCCATCTCCTACGCATACAAATCGAGTGTGTAGAAACCGATCTTGCAGTATGGCGGCCATGCGTAAAAATGTGGTGTGGTCTTTCATCGGATCAAGTCGTGCCACCAGACCGATCAGCGTATGTTGTTCGGAAATGCCCCACTTCAAACGCATTTCTTTTCGCAATATGGGGTCTCGGCGGAAGTGCTTTGTATCAATTCCGTTTGGTATGATGCACATTTTATCAATTGCGAAGCCATGCCGGCCGTGATAGGATAATCCAGTTTGGGAATTGACAATAATGCTATCGGCAAACCGCGATAATAGCGCCTCTACACGATAGACAATACCCGCAGTCCAGTCGTAGCGTGCAAAATCGACATGGGTTGATCTGACGCCATATACAACTTTTATTCGCGCGATTTTTCCAGCCAGAACTGCAAAAATATTGGGGACATCCAAATAGCCATATAGAATATCCGATTGGGTTTCAACTATCTGCCGAACGAGGGCTTTTACAAACCCGAAAAAATCCCAGCGCGATCTTTTTATCAGGTTAATGATTTGAATATGTTCAATATCGGCGAGCATGGACAGCAATTCGCCCTCGGCATAAAAGAGCAAAATGACAATATTAAAGCACTGAGTATCCAGCCTTCTGACCAATTCGATGAGCTGCCGCTCGGCTCCACCGCTTCCCATGGATCGCACCAGAATGGATAGATTGATTTTGGAATTTAACATAGACACCAAAAACGCTTTGCAGAATTTTCCAGGGTATCTGGAAATCCCTGTGGAGGAGATTGCTTCACCCCTGCGAGGTTCGCAATGACACCATAGTTAAAAATATTTCAAGAGTACACTTAATTCAGTCTTGCTTAAAAAAAACAAATTCATTATTTCCTAGCTTACCCTGCACAGTCTTCAGATAGGTTAGCACAAAGCCCCTTTGGCGATAAAACTCAAATATCTTCTCCGGCGAGGCGACTTCAAACGGATAGCCGCCAATCCAATCGACAACATCGGTCCAAAAGTTCATTCCACGAAGGGAGTGATAATTTCGAAATGTAGCCAGGGGGCGCAAGAAAAGTGTATCGCGAATAAATGCCATAGAACCCAGGAACAAAAAATAACCGCTTGCCATTAACCATTGGATAATCAGCGGCGATTTACTGTAGAATTTCTTTATACTCGTCCAGGCCTCGCTCTTGCGACCCTGATCGTTGTAAATGGCAATAAACAACCTACCCGAAGCTTTGACCAATTGGGCCGCATTATCTAAAGCCAGGTACATATCACCGGTATGATGCAAAACGCCCCAGGAATAGACAATATCCCATTCGCCCAGCGATTCAACATAGGGCGTATCCAGCGCATCGCCTTGTTCAATCATCCAGCGAGGATCGTCAGGAAAATATCTGCGCTTTAATTCCCGCGCGCAGGCAACGCTATCGGAGTCATAGTCAAAAGAATGCACCCGCTCAGCATTCAATCGCATGGCCGCTAAAGAAAACAAACCACTCCCGGAACCGACATCCAGAAATTTTTTCCCTGCAAACGAAGAAACCCCCAAAGCATTGATTAACGACTGTTCTGCCTCCTGAATTTGCACAGCAGACAGTTTTCTAATAAAATTACCCCAATTTTTCCCAAATTTAAAACGAGGCGATGTGTTATTTATTGCCATTATGAGTACCTTTTGATTTTTTTCGACCAATAAAGCGAATCTTACGATGCAATGCCTGAAAGAGGTCCAGGTATTGTTGAATAGCATTTTCCTGTGAAAAAACGCTGGCGCGTTCACGCAAAACGCGGCCATCCAGCTTGCCGTCAAGCGCTCCCAAAATCGCTTCAGCCATTTTTTGAACACCACCAACCGGAACCAGAGCGCCGTAGCGCCCATTCTCGAGAATTTCTGCCGGGCCATATTTACAATCGGTGGCAACAATTGAAGCGCCACAGGCCATGGCTTCGATCAATACATTGCCAAGCCCCTCAAAGCTAGATGAGAGCACAAAGGCCGAACAACGCGCCATATATGGATAGGGGTTATCCACAGAACCGGGGAGTTGCACAGATGTTTCTAACCCCAATGCCCGAATCAAGGACTCGATTGCACTGCGTTCCTCTCCTTCGCCCAGTATGAGTAAGCGCATCTCGCGCTTCTCACGCGCCAATGCAAATGCCCGCAGCAAGGTTGGATAATCTTTGGCCGCATTGAGGCGTCCCACAGCCAGCAATACGGGCAGCATATCAGGAGAAAACCATTCATGAGCAAATGGGGCGTCAATTTTTTGCGCTAGCTCATGAGGTGGCAGTAAAACAGGATTATAAATCCGAAAAACTTTTTCGGGAGGAATTTTTGTAATTTTGATGATGTCATCCGCTACGCCTTGAGAAATACAAACCACCGCATCTGCCTGATGATATAAAAGGCGAGCCAATTTGGGTATGAACTGGTTTTTTAACCCTGCTTCCATAGCGTAATGCATAGACATGGTCGTCTGCTCATTGATAACAACGGGCAATTCGACACGGGCCATTCTCCGAGCAATTAAAGCAATTAGGTTGGCATGATTTTGCACAGAGAATAGAATATCCAGGCGCTGATGATTGCGCAAGAATCTGGAAAGTGGGACGACGGTGCCGAATACTCTATGCTGCCCAAAATCGACAACTTCAATCCCTGGGTCGAGTTCATCCAGCAATGGGCCGCGCGCGCTGGCAAGGAGCAAATGCACGCTTTTCCCTTGCCGCAAAAATCCATTTGCCAGACTAACCACAGCCCGCTCCGCGCCACCGATATACAGCGACGGGCTAAAGATCGCAATATTTTGCACACCGCCCCCGTTATTTTGCAAGTTGATCCTTCCAAAAAACTATCATCCCAAAGGGAAATGTAAGCAACCACAATAACCGCGCCAACCCATGATCTAACCCATCAAACTGCGCCTTTAGCCGTTGTTGATTATGCAGTGAAAACCGACTATAGTGTATACTGGATCGAACAAAATAAAACGGGGCATAACGAAACCAGGAAATTTCGCGATTCAGAATAAATTGGTGCCAATATGAATGGCTGCGAGCCAATAATTTCGGATTAATATTCATTATCCGGTCATATTCCGTTTCGACATAATAAACTCTTAAAGGCATATTAAGGTATCGAATTCTATATTTTTCGGCAATCTGCGTTAAAACAATTCCTTCTGGTAGATAAGGTACCGCCAAAGCTGGAAATGGGAACTCTTTCAAAATATCTGTCACATACAGGTTGAGGTGTTCCTGACTGACCCTATGCGCGTAACGCATTTTCAGGGAACTGGCATCCACCACCGGTTGAGGTAAGGACTTCCCAACGATACGACCAAATTGATCAACACACAATCCTGCCGTGCCGCAAAAACCAACGCGTTCCAATTCGGGGATTGAATCCCACGCCGACAATAAGCTTTCCAATGCCTGCGGAACAATGCTATCATCCGAATCGAAAATGAGAAAAAATTTCCCGCGCGCCTTCGTGAGGGCGTGATTATGGGCAATATGCTTGCCCTGGTTTTCTTGCCAGTAATAAAGGATTGGAAATTCCGCCCGTTGCTGCCATTCTTGAATACGCGCTGCGGTATTGTCAGTTGAGCCATCATCAATGATGAGCCATTCAAATTTTTGGAATGTTTGCGAACAAAGCGCGTCAAAAACCCGCACCAGGGTGTTAGCCCTGTTATAGGTTGGCGTGAAAATTGTGATAACGGGTTGAGCGCTCATTTTTTCCTCGGTTTACGAACGAACCGTTCGGAGATTAGCCATTCTGCGCACTTCACGTATCCCCCCCCTGCGAAAGGCTCTCCATGCAGCTTGAATGATTGTGATCCAGTGAAGGATGAATAATATTCGTTTTACCAATTGCGGGTTGATGCTATGCCGCTCATGTATCATTTCACTTTCCACTTTAATAGCATCAGCATGTACGCGGGAGGTTTGCTGTTCATGAAAACGCACTTGCGATAAAACCTTATCCAAGAATTTGATATTCAAGGATGCGTCAGCGATTCGGTTGATCCAATCAAAATCACCCAAATATCGAAGTGATGAATCAAATAATAGGTTATTTCTTTCGATGGTATCTTTTCTTATATACAGGGAACAATGGGAGATAAATGGTTTATAACGATGAAACCATAATGGCCCTCGAGTAATCACCTCTTGCGCATATCGTATCGAACCATCCTCGCTCATCCACAGCATTTTTCCATACACCCCATCAAGCTCGGGATGGGCAAGGAACTTGTCCACAACCGCCTGCACCGCGCCTGGTGTCATCAAATCATCGGCGCTGATAAAACAAACAATCTCACCCTCGGCGGCATTCAGCCCCTCATTCATAGTGGGGTATTGGCCACGGTTCTCACGACTCCACCAGCGCAAATGTGAATATTGCTCCAAAACGGCAACCGTAGCGCCATCATCATTAGAACCATCGTCAATAACGAGATGCTCAATATGCGGATAATCCTGAGCGGCAACACTCTCAATCAGCGGCTTGATATATTCTGCACCATTATACACAGGGGTGATGATGGTAATCAGCGGCGGTTTGTCGCTCATGAATAGAGAAACCCGGTGACAATTTTGACCACGCTGCGGCTGACATTGCGAACCAGATACTCGGCAGGCGGTTCCCAATTGACCTGTTGCGAAAGAACAACCTGCACACAGCTTTGGATCATGGCCGGGTCTGCGCCGCTCAGCATATTGCTGCCACACTCCAATGTTTCGGGGCGCTCGGTCACATCGCGCAGCGTCACATTGGGGACACGAAAAATCGCGCACTCTTCCTGAACGGTGCCGCTGTCAGATAGCACACAAAGAGCGTTCTTTTCCAGCGCCACAAAATCAAAAAAGCCGAATGGAGGCAAGAGGCGGATAGCTGGATTGGCGACGGCGACATCAAACATTTCAAGTTTAGACCGCGTGCGCGGGTGCGTACTGATGATGACCGGGAGTTGGTACTGTTTTTGAAGTTGATCCAGCGCCCCGGCAAATTGCCGCAAACGATCTTCGCTATCCACATTTTCAGAGCGATGCAGTGTAACGAGAAAATATTCGCCAGCGGAGATATCTAGTTCTTTTAGGATCTGAGAAGAATCAATCTGCTCACTATAATGCTCGATGACTTCCAAAATCGGGTTGCCGGTCACATAGATGCGCCGTCCCGGAATGCCCTCCTGCAATAAATTCTGCCGACTGCGCTCGGTGTAGGGCATCAGAATATCGCTGCTGTGGTCAATGATACGCCGGTTGACTTCCTCGGGCACGCGGTCATCGTAACAGCGGTTGCCCGCCTCCATATGGTACACCGGAATACCCATGCGCTTGGCAATAATCGCCGAAAGCGCGCTGTTGGTATCGCCCAGCAGCAACAACTTGTCCGGGCGCGCACGCAAGAGCAGTTTTTCCGTCTCGGTCAGGATCACCCCGATTTGCTCGCCCAAAGAACCGCGAGCGTCGAAGTAATGATCCGGCGCGCGCACCCCCAACTGCTGAAAGAAAACCTCATTCAGGTTTGGATCATAATTCTGACCAGTATGCGCAACGATATGTTCGCTAACCTGATCCAACTTCTCGATCACGCGGCTCAGACGAATAATTTCAGGGCGAGTGCCTAAAATGGTTAATATTTTCATGGTTCATTTACACCCTACGGCGACTCATTTCCCGTTTCTCTTTTAGGTTTTTCACAGTGTAGGCCTGCTCGTTATCCGTAAACTGAACATACAACGGCAAGGCCAAGGTTAGCCGATCGGCAATATAGGCATTTGGATAGTCTTCCGGCCTCAAACTATATTTTTCTCGATAATAACCCAGGGTGTGTACAGCTTGCGTTCCTTGACGGGTAGCGATGCCTTTTTCTTCCAATTGGTCCATCAAAGTATTGCGTTGGGCGTGCAACTCTTCCACATTATCCATTGTCGGTTCTTCAGGAGCAAATAGGCACACATAGGACTGGTAGCCATGCACATACGCATCAGGGGTGTAGGGTGTTCTAAGCCAACTTAGTTCGGCCAGCGCATCATCATAACGTCGAGCAATTTCACTACGTTTTCCCATGATATAGTTAAACTTTCTCATCTGGGCAACACCTACTGCGCCTTGAATATCGGTCATGCGATAATTGAACCCCACCATATCGTACTCAGGCATGATGTAACTCTTTTGGCTATGATGGCGCTGCAAATCGCTCACCGTAGCGCCATGATCGCGCAAGGAGCGCATCTTCTCCGCCAAATGCTCATCGCTGGTAAGCACCATGCCCCCCTCTCCGGTAACGATGCCTTTACGAGGGTGAAAACTAAGCGCGCCGAAATCCGCCAACGCTCCGGCGTGATGCCCCTTATACCAAGCCCCCACCGCACAAGCCGCATCCTCGATAACATAGAGATTATAGCGCCGCGCCAATTCGATAATGGGATCCATATCGGCGCTCAAACCAAACAGGGAAACCGGCATGACCGCCTTGGTACGCTCAGTAATCTTGCTTTCGAGTTGGGCAACATCGATATTGAAAGTGAGCGGATCAATATCACAAAATATGGGCGTCGCGTTCTGATACTCGATGACATTTGCAGTAGCCACGAAAGTAAAGGCCGGCACGATGACTTCATCTCCGGGGCCAATTCCCAGCGCAACCAATCCAAGATGTAGGGCCGTAGTACAGGAAGTCGTGGCTAAAGTATGAGGAATTTTTGAATATTTCGAGAGCAATCTTTCAAACTCTGCTACTCTAGGCCCTTGCACAACCCAGCCGGTTTCAAGGGATTGCCGCACTAGGGAAAACTCTTCTTCATCAAAATATGGTTTTGTAATCGGAATCTTCATGAATTTACGCAATCTTCTCCAGCGTCGCTAGAACGAAATGGATTTGTTCTTCCGTCATTTCAGGATAGATGGGGATAGCCAATGTTTCGCGGCTGGCTTTTTCGGAATCAGGAAAATCGCCTTCTGTGTACCCCAACGCTTTACAGGGTTGTGTCAGGTGCAGCGGCTGCGGATAATATATCCCTGAGGCAATACCCGCTTGCTTGAGCGCTTGCTGAAGTTCGTCGCGCCTTGCGGTGCGAATGATGTAAAGATGATAAACATGACTAGCACCAGAGGCCACCCAGGGCGCAGAAATTGCCGAGATCGCGGACAACCCCCGATTATAGGCCGACGCAATTTCTCTACGCCGCTCATTCCAGCGATCCAAATAGGGCAGCTTGACGCGCAAGATCGCCGCCTGCAAGGCATCCAGGCGACTGTTATACCCCAGAATTTCAGGGAAATACTTCTTCTTCCAACCATGCGCGCGCAACATTCGCACTCTGTCAGCAAGGGCAGAGTCATCTGTAACGACCATGCCCCCATCGCCATAACCTCCCAAATTTTTGCTGGGGAAAAAGCTCAAACAAGCCACATCTCCGAAAGCGCCTGTCTTTCGACCCCGGTATTTAGCGCCTAAAGCCTGAGCATTATCTTCAATGGTCATCAATCCGTGTTCCCGGGCGATGGCCGTTATAGCATCCATGTCTGCCGGATGGCCGTAAAGATGTACCGGAATGATGGCTTTTGTGGCCGGGGTGATCTTTTCGCTAATTTGCTCAACAGCAATGCAGTATGTGCGCGGGTCAACATCCACCAGAACCGGCCTGGCCCCTACATGCAGCACGGCCCCAGCCGTAGCGAAAAAAGTATACGCCGGGATAAGTACCTCATCGTCGGGGCCGATATCCAAAGCCCGCAGCGCCAGAATCAGAGCATCGGTTCCCGAAGCCACCCCAATGCTATGTCCTACCCCCAAATATGCAGCCACCCCCTCTTCCAGGGCTGTCACCTCCCTCCCCAAAATGAAATGGCCAGAAATGAGCACCCGCTGAATGGCAGCATCAATTTCTATTTTGATTTCACTGTATTGGGCCGCTAAATCAAGTAGAGGTATTGGGGTCATTCGCGCTTGCTCACTTTTTGACCATCTATGTGGTAGCCCGCCCCACAATTCCCACAAATGGAGATCTCTCCATTGCCCGATTTCTCAAAATCTAATTTGACACCACACTGGCACATCCAGCCCCGCACGCGCGCCGGAACACCATACACCAGGGCATACGCGGGGACATCTCCTGCAACAACTGCTCCAGCACCGACAAAAGCATATTCTCCCAAAGTCGCCCCACAGACTATCGTGGCGTTTGCGCCAATTGTCGCCCCCCGTTTCACCAGGGTAGTTTTATATTCATCCTTCCGGCTGACATGGCTGCGCGGGTTATTCACATTCGTGAAGACCATTGAAGGCCCTAGAAAAACATCGTCTTCAAGTACCACGCCTTCATAGATTGAAACATTATTCTGCACTTTTACACCATTTCCGACAACAGTATTCTGAGCAATGAACACATTCTGCCCAATTGAGCAATTCCTACCAAGCCGAGCACCTTTCATCACATGACAAAAGTGCCAAATTTTGGTGCCCAAACCAACTTCGGCGCCATCATCAACATAACTCGATGGGTGCACATAATAGTCAGCCATTTTTTATCATTTCAAAAAGGGGTGCGCCAACTCGTCCACAAGCGAAAGCTCGCAATTGCGAATTTGATAGGTCAATTCGATTGAGGCACGGGCATCGTCGAGCCCAAACCCATTCCCGGCTAGAGTCTTCTCGTAAACTCGTGTGTGTAAATCCGTAAAGCCGCCCGAAAATTCAATCTCCTGACCATCAATCGTAATTGAACGATATGTCTTCGGCTGCTCTACTTTTATGGGGATGGGCCGGTCTTCTTCATCGACCGACAGGAACCAGCGCACGCGGGCCTTTTCAAATTCAATAAACCCGGACGTTCGGCGTGGTTCCGATAAATAAAGCTTGATCTGCCCCGATGCACCGAACAGCCATCCCAACATATCGAAGAAGTGAACGCCAATATTCGTGACCACCCCACCCGATTTTTCTTGAATACCTTTCCAGGAAATATTATACCAGGGGCCACGTGCTGCGATGTAAGTCAGGCACACATCATATTGATGATTTGATGGTCCAGATTCAATTTTCTGCTTCAACGCCAACAACGCCGGATGAACCCGCAACTGCAAAACGGTATTTATTTTGCAGCCACTTTCGGCTTCGATAACTGCCAACTGGTCTAGATTCCAGGGATTAATCACCAGGGGTTTTTCGCAAATCACATCAGCGTCCAGCCGCATTGCCAGACGGCAATGCGCATCGTGCAAGTAATTTGGACTCATAATGCTCACGTAGTGCACGCGCTCTTCTTCGGATAAGCGGCGCAGCTTTTCCAAATGACGATCAAAGCGCTCAATTTCAGTAAAGAAGCGCACATTCTCCGAATATTGATCCAAGATACCCACCGAATCGTTCGTATCTACCGCAGCCACCAAACGATTGCCAGTATCCCGGATGGCCTTCAAATGGCGCGGGGCAATATACCCCGCCACGCCAATGGCTGCGAAATTTATGGGGGTTTTTCTTTTCATTTCTGTATCAAACTGCATCGGAACCGTCATTGATGTCTATATATCCGGAATGAAATCCAGCGCGGCTGCCAAATCTTGGGCCACGGGCACAATTTCGCCAGGGCGCAGGTTATTTAATTGCATCGATTGCTCTGCGCCGCGCCCAGTCAATACCATAATCGGCCTGCAACCTGC
>JABGRQ010000059.1:12462-34215 GCA_018648225.1 Chloroflexota bacterium | reverse complement strand
CAGCGTCGGAACAATTAACTCGAAGCCAATCGTCTCACCTACGGGGTCAGCGCGCAGGCCGCGGGCGGCAATATCGAGGCCCATGCGGGCGCGTTCAATGCGGGGTTTATCTTTATCGGTACCGTAGCGCCCCAGGGCCGTCATCGCGGCCAGAGTGCTGATCATGCGGTCGTGATAGTAGCGCGGCGCATACGCCCCCCAACTGCCATCGGGCAATTGATGTTCGCGCAGCCACTCCAGGGCTTGCTCGCCCATCGGTTCGCCCAATTCAACCAGGCGCGCCACCCAAGCCGTATCATAAGCCGTGCTCATCATCCGCCCTGGCCCAATTTCCTGCAATAACTTCTTTACTTCTGCGCGAATATCCATATAAAATCCTCACCAACTACAGCCTTCTTTATTTCACAGCCTCATCTTGACGCAGTGGATAGCGAAGGAAAATCAAAAACCCAACCCCAATCAAAACACCACTGACAACACCCACCATGCGCACACCCAGCGGCCCCTGCGGCGCGGTGCGGCTGCGTCCCAACAGCAGGATCACGGGGAGCAATACCATCGCCAACCCGGAGAAGATTTGCTCAAGCACCTTGATTACCGAATAATACAGTCCTTCACGGCGCAAGCCGGTAACTTTTTCATCAAAATCAATAATTTCAGCCATAAAAGCTGCCGATAACACCACCGCGCCAGAGATCGCCACAGACTGCAACACAGCCCATAAAATACATTGAACCCGCAATCCAATTGGGAGCCAATCACCGATCAACATTGTGGCCGGGAATATCAGGGTGGAACCAACCAACGAAACACCATAAACACGCGTTTTACCCCAGCGGTTCGATAAACGCATAACCAGCGGAAAGCACAATAACGAGGCCGCAACCGCAGGGACATAAAAATAAACCGTATCGGCTTCACGCATCCCGCAAACTTCGGTGACCAAGAACGGCGCTACGGCCTGGATTAGAGAGCTGGTCATCAAATAAAACGCCCAGACAAATGTAAAAGCGACAAACGCTCGATTCTGAAAAACAGCCGTAATATTACTCCATAACGCGGGGGGCGCGGCTTGTATATCGGATGCGAACGCTTGCTGGCGCAATCCGTAGATCGGCAAGCACAAAACCAGCCATACAAAAACTGCAAAAACCACAGCCATGCTGCGATAACCCTGGGCATCAATCAGCACACCAGCCAGGCCAGCACTCAGAATACCGATGATGAAAAAAGCAGACTGCCAGGCCGAAATCTTGACCCGAGGCCTATCTTCGCGCGCGATTTCCGGGAGCAACGCCTGATACGGTATGGCATAAAACGCGGCTGCGATGCGAAAAACAATCACCACCAACAGCAAATAAGCCAGATTCCAATAAGAAGCGTGAGTATCTGGGGGCATCCAGAGCAGAAGAAAAGCCCCCAGCATGGGCAGGATGGAAAAGAACATAAACGGCAAACGCCGCCCCCAACGAGACTGACTCCGGTCTGACCAATGCCCGATCAGCGGAGAAAGCAGGCCGCTGATCACGCGCCCTACTAATATTGCGGTGCCATAAAGCGCCACAGGCACCAGCGCCGGGCCGTCGGGCGGCAAATAAAAATATAACAACCAACTGTTAATTAGAAAGCTGAGCGTGGCAGTGCCCAATGTGCCACTACTATACAAAAAGTACTGGCGGTTTTTCTCAAAGGTGGCATCCATTAGGGCTGCAATTCGCCCGTTCGAGCAAGCTGATCGAAAATGCCCCAGTCATCAAAACGAGCTTTGGCCTGGATGAATATTTCCTGGGGATTGTCGGGAAAGCCAATCGCGACCGCGACGATGGGGGAACCCGGCGGTACAGGACGAATGGGTTGTTCGGCAATCTCAAAGGGGGAGCAAATCTCCCAAGCATACGCGCCACCACGGAGCGAGACCAATGCCCAGCCATCCAGGAATGTTGCCGCGCGCTCCTCGGGCGGAATCCCCTCCATGCGGGTGAGCAAATAATCCAGCCAAACCTGATCATCCACATCGTCGGGAAAAAGCCCACCCCAGCGGCGCGCTTGCACGCCCGGCTCGCCATCCAGCGCATCCACCGCGACCCCCATATCATCAGCAAAGACCCAGGGGAACGAATCGGAACAATAATGGCGAGCCTTGATGAGTGCATTTTCGGCCACTGTTGCGCCATTTTCAATTGGGCGTTCTCGCTCGATGCCAGCCGCGCGTAAATCGATCAACTCAAAACCATATTCCTGAAAAACAGGTCGAAAGAGCTGGATTTTCCACGGATTTTGAGTGGCGAAAAGAATCGTTGTCATTGCGTTTCATTCTAGCATAAACTATCGAAATGGTTCAGCAAATATCGAGCGCGCATGAAAAGTCAAATAACAGAATTGTAAGGTTTATGCCCACACGCAAAAAAGGTTATAATGAATTTCAGTCGGAGAGAATGATGACCACAAAATCAAACAAACGATTGCTTTTCTTGCTTGTCGCCGGTCTGCTGTTGCTGAGCGGGTGTCAATTCACCCTGCCGCAAACAGATTCCAATGTGAATATCGATGCAAATGCCAATACGACTACAATCACTGTTGTGATTGGCAGTGCCCAAAGCGCCCGCGATGCTGTTATGCTATATATTCGCGATCACTATGGGCTGAATATTCCCTCGGCGGGTACCGCCTGGACCGAGGAGGCGTTCACAGCGGAGGGCGTTACAAGCACCGCCGCTCTGAAATTCACTGCGAACGATTGGATTGCAACGATCATCTTCCCCAAGTTAGCCCCCGAAGCGATCATCTATACCACCAGCGTTCACAATTCAATCACGGGCTTCAATTGGTCAGGGCAAATCAATGCCGATGGCACGATCACAGAGATTATTGTACAACAATCTACATCGACGAACACGATAGCAGAAAATGAGCAGCCCGTTGGCACCCCCTCGCCGACAGCCACAAATACAGCCACCGTTGCACCATCTATACTGAATTTTACCGATACAACCTATCGCTTTTCGGTACAATATCCAGACAACTGGCAACTCACCACAACATCAGCAGGGGCAGCCAACGGCAAGGGCGGGTTCACAACCAAATTTATCCAGTTTCAGAAAGACGGCTTCACGATCAAAATTCAGTACAAACTCCTGTGGGAAAACACAGAATTCGACGATACGCAGCCTCCCGGGATCATCGAGGCACGCAGTACTGCAATGCTGCTGGGCAAGCGGGTTGCGCAAAATATTGTCGTTGATGAGCAGGGTAAAGATAAACTGGTCTTTTACGGCGACA
The DNA here is from genome assembly GCA_018648225.1 of Chloroflexota bacterium. Lineage (NCBI taxonomy): Bacteria > Bacillati > Chloroflexota > Chloroflexota bacterium. The sequence continues at coordinate 30,936 of JABGRQ010000059.1, read as the reverse complement.
GCAGTGAGGATATTGCCTATCACATCCGAATCGAAACAACTGGCAAAGAAATCCCTGCCGACATCGTCGAGCAGGCCACCTGGATCGTATCCACAATCCAGCGCACCGGAGAGATTCTCCCCTCGCCTGTTGCTACTGCCACCGCAACGCTGACCCCCACGATAACATCAACGGCAAGCTTAACCCCGCTACCAAATACAGGCACCACTTCAGGAACTGGCGCCACCAATAGCGAACCCGAGGCAAGCAGCACGCCCGGAACCGTACCAACCGCCACCAAAGCGCTCCCAACGCCAAATATTGTCAATAATGTGGCGCCCAATGGCGCATTTTCTTACGATTTCGGCGCCAATGCCTGTTTGGCTACGTGGGTCAACAAACCGATGAATGAAAGTGGAGACCCAGCTCAAGTGCTGCCCTGTTTGGGTACCGTTGGCAGTTCAAACGGATTCATCACCCGACTCGACAACCCGGTAATGGAACACCGTCTGGATGATGAAATAACCTTGTGGGTACACCCCAACGAAGCGCGCTACGGCTACATCCAGGGCACTTACCCAAAATACACTGTGCAAATTGGCGACCACTTCAAAACCACCATCGGCTGTATGTTCAATTATCCAAAATGCAGCCTCGATTTCCAACTCTATTATAAAGATGCTGTTGGGGCAGTTCATAGCATCGGGGAGTGGGAAGAAAACTACAACGGACAAGCCACAGTAATCGATGTTGATCTCTCCTCCCTCGCCGGGCAAGAAGTCCAATTCATACTGAGAACAGTAGCCCTCACCGAGAACGCCGACTCCGCCCAGGGCTTTTGGTTTGTACCTCGTATAATGCCTTAAAACTCCCAGTTCAGATCAGGGATATTCAATTCTCAAGAAATTACCCCAAAACAAAAATATCAGGTTCTAAAAACGCAAAAAGGGTATAATCAGGCCAGCTTGGAAAATTCCGTAAAGACATTGAGGTATTCACAATGGAAAAATTATTAGCCCTTGTGGTTGAAGACGATAAAAACCTTGCGCTGGCATTTGGCGAGGCCGTCGAAGAAGCTGACTATAACGTAGAAATTATTCACGACGGTCAGGTTGCACTGGACAGGCTGGGCGAAGTTGTGCCCGCGATCATAATCCTGGATTTGCACATCCCCAATGTTAAGGGCGTAGATATTCTGAACCATATCCGCAATGATGAGCGCCTGAAAGATATTCGCGTGATTGTGGCAACTGCCGACAATCGCATGGCAAATGAACTGCCCGGTGTGGCCGATCTGGTTTTGTTAAAGCCGGTCGGCTACAAACAACTTAGAAACCTGGCCGACCGCTTGCGCCCGCTTTAGGCTTCATCATTCCTCAAATGATCTCGCCATCCTGGTTTCTGGGTGGCGTTTTTGATTAAAAGGCTTTTGCTGCGTTGAGCGATTGTGCTAGAATCAGGGCCAACTGTACTCTTCGGAGGAAACGATGACCACAAACCAAACGAAACGGCTGCTCTTATTGCTCCTTTCAGGTGTGCTGCTCTTCAGCGGTTGCCAGTTATTGCCAGCGGATTCCAGCCCAGAAGTTGAAGCTAATCCCCCTGCATTGCCCGTGGATAGCGCGCCAGGCGCCCGCGATGCAGCAATGTTGTATATTCGCGACCACTATGGTCTCTATGTACCCCCGGCAGGATCGGCATGGAACGAGCAGAATCTTACCCCCGCAGATGTAGTCAGCACTTCAGCCTTTCAGTTCAGCCTGGATCACTGGATTGTCAATATCCTCTTCCCCACGATCAATCCCGCTGATATTGTATACACCATCAGCGTGCATAGCCCCGCAACGGGCTTCGCCTGGGAAGGGCTGGTCGACGCGCACGGTAACGTAACTGAAACCCGCGGATATATCTCGCCATCATCGAACAACCCGGCCAACTCACCAACAATACCGCCCACCAGCACCTCCACCACCATACCCTCGCTTCAAAGCTATCGTGACACTACCTACCGCTTCTCGCTCGATTATCCCAGCGACTGGACCTTGACGGTTGTGTCAGCCGGTCACTCCACCGCCAGCGGCGGCTTCTCCGCAAAAACAGTCAAATTGACGAAAGCTGGTATCACGCTGCATATTCAGTACAAGTTTTTGTGGGAGAGTACCGAACTTGTCACCGAACTGCCCTCTGGCCCCATTGCGGCGCGCGGCACTGTGAACTTACTGGGCAAAGAGGCTATTCAGCAAGTCGTTGTCAACCCGGCGGGGAAGGATATTTTACTTTTCTACGAAGACAGCGTCGATGATATGGATTTTTTCATCCGTCTGGAAAATGGGGACGAAATTCTGCCCGCTGAGTTTCAGGCTACTGCTGCCCAAATTGTCGCTTCAATGCTGCGCACGGGCGAAATGCTCCCTTCACCCACCGGAACCGCGACGGCCACCCCGCCTCCCACACCCACAGCTACAGCTACAGAAATCAGCAGCGCAGATGCCACGGCGACTGCCGAGGCTTTGGCTGGCAAATGCAATGAGGCCACGTTCATCGAACATGTCACCCTGCCGCCTGGAACAGATGTTGTTACCGGAACGCTATTCCTCAAAACGTGGCGCGTGCAGAATACTGGCTATTGCCCCTGGACACCCGATTATAAACTGCAATATTCGCACGGCGATCGATATGTTGGCGGCGATTATCGCGTTTACTTTACAGAGACAATTCCGCCTGGAGCAACAACCGATATCTCGGTGTATATCCTCGCGCCGAACGATACCGGCGAGTATGATAATTATTGGACTCTCGAAAACAGCGACGACGAAGCGCTGAATATCATCATCAATGACGAAGCGCTCAGCCTTATTCGAAACGCAGAAAACACGCTCCCTATGAGTGCCAATGTCGTCAAGCCAAATAATTTCGCCTATAACTTCGCCGTCTTCGCTTGTTACGCCACCTGGACCAACAAACCCATGACCGAAAGTGGCGATTCGGCAAAGGAGTTACCCTGCCTGGGTAAAATTGGCAGCTCCGACGGGTTTATAACCCTGATCTCCAACCCCAACATGGAACACGGCGCTGACAGCAATGCCGCGCTCTGGGTGCATCCGAATGCTGAATACCAGGGCTTCGTCCAGGGAGTTTTCCCAAAATACCGTGTTCAAAGCGGCGACCGTTTCAGGGCCAATGTGGGCTGCATGGCCGATACTCCAGATTGCAACCTGCGCTTTGAACTCTATTACAAAGATGCCGGCGGCAACGTGCATCTGATGGGCGAATGGATTGAAGTCTACGACAAGCGGATTGCGTTGATCAACCTTGATCTCTCGTTCCTCATCGGGCAAGAAGTGCAGTTTATTTTAAAAACCGTTTCACTTACCGCTAACACAGATGCCGCGCAAGGCTTCTGGCTCTCGCCGCGTATCCAGCAATAGATGTCTCAACTCAAATTCCGTTGGGCATTTTACGGATTTAGCTCCATTACAGTGCTGCTGCTCGGAGCGCAACTTCTGCATCGCATCGCGGGGGTGCGCTATGCCAATCAGTGGGGGTTGCAGGCCGCGGTAGTATTCGCCTTCCAACTCGTTGCCCTGTGGCGCTCCCTGCCCAAAAACCATCGTGCTGGCGAAGAAGAAGTTTTGCCGCGCTTCGGCCCTGGCAACGCCCTTAGCCTAGCACGCGGCACGCTGATCGCCTTGCTGGCGGGCTTTTTATTGCTGCCCGCACTGCCCGGCGGTTGGGCCTGGCTGCCCTTTGCGCTCTACATACTTTCTGACATCAGCGATTTTCTCGACGGCCTGGCCGCCCGCGTCAGCAATATGGTCACGCGGCTGGGCGAACGCCTCGATATGAACAACGACTCGCTGGGTGTGCTGGTCGTAACGCTGCTGGCCTTTCAATACGGCCGCGTGCCCTGGTGGTATCTGCCCTTCGGCTTCGCCCGTTTCATTTATCTCTTCGCCCTGCGCCGCCATGTAAAGCGCGGTCTGCCGGTCTTTCCGTTGCGGCCAAGCCACATGCGGCGCTGGTTCGCCGGGGTGCAAATGGGTTTCATCAGCGTGATGCTCGCCCCGCCGGTAAAACCCCCGGCCACGCTGTACGCAGCCACACTTTTTTTGATTCCCTTTGTGGGCATGTTCCTCTACGATTACTGGCAAGTCACCGGGAAATTCGACGCGTTGAAGTTAGATTGGAGCAAAGTTCAGGGGTGGATGCTCGGCTGGATGCCGCTTCTTCTGCGGGGGTTGGCCCTGCTCATCTACGGGAATCACGCGCTGGGCCTGGGGCTGCCCCTCCCCCTCGGGGCGGATTCTGCATCTGCGTTACAATCTGCCCCCGAGGGCTTGCTCAACGGGTGGAATCTGGCCCTCGGCATTTTGCTCGCTTTGGGCGTATTGGGCCGTCTCACCCCCATCGCTGCGCTGGTTTCCGCCGGAATCCGCCTGCAAGCCAGCCCGTTATTATTAGGCGATTATCTGCTCATTTTCACGCTGGTATATCTGCTTTTCATCGGCAGCGGGCGCTGGGCGCTATGGAGCCCCGAAGACTGGCTGATCTACAACCGCATCGGTAAAGCCAAATCATCGGCATGAAAAAATACTGGAAAGTAGGCTTTTGGCTACTGGCGCTGACGCTGGTTGGTTATACGCTATCGATTACCCCGTTGGCGGATGTGAGCGCGGCGCTGGGCAGTCTCAAGCTGAGTCAGATCGCGGCACTGGCGCTGCTCAACGCAGCCATCATTGCACTGTTTGCAGTACGTTGGTGGATTTTACTGCGCACGCAAGGGAATCGCATCCCGCTTTGGGTGGCAATCCGCTACCGATTGGCAGCTTTTGGAGTCAGTTATTTCACTCCGGGGCCTCAATTTGGCGGCGAGCCGTTGCAAGTTTATTTTTTGCACAAAAATCATGCCATCCCCACCACGGACGCGGTTGCTTCCCTCAGCCTCGATAAAATACTTGAACTGCTGGCAAATTTCACATTCCTGGCTTTCGGCATTGTGATGATTGCCGCGGGCGGTTTGCTAGATTTACGCGAGAATCGGCTGCTGGCCGTAATGGTTTTCTTGCTGGCTGCGTTGCCCTGGCTTTATTTGATCGGCTTGTACGCAAAGATCAAACCCCTGAGTAAATTAGCCCGCGGGGTTGCGCGAATTTTTCCGAAAAGTATTCGCATCGCCGCGGGTGTGAACCACAGCGAAACACAAATGTCCACTTTTTGCCGCCAGCACCCTGCCACGCTCATCGGATTGATGCTGCTTTCGGGAGCAGTTTGGGTGGCGCTAGTTTTTGAATATTGGCTGATGCTTCATTTTCTCGGCGCGCAACTCAGTCTATGGCAAACTCTGGTTTTTATCACCGCGGCGCGGCTGGCGTTTTTGACGCCGCTGCCCGGCGGCCTGGGTTCGCTGGAAATCAGTCAGGCACTGGCCGCCCAATCGCTGGGATTGAGTGTGGGGCTGGGTGTCAGTATTGGCCTGCTCATCCGCTTGCGTGACATCAGTTTTGGCCTGCTGGGTCTCGTGTGGGGCGGCATCTTCACACAAAGATCGCCAAAGATTAAATAATTGGATAATCCTTGTTATAATTTCGTGTGGAGGTAATTAGATGAGCCAAGAAACTGTGCATGTTGAACAAATCGTCTGCGCCCGCATTCCCACAAATTGGGGTGAATTTCGCCTTTGTCTGTACCAAAATGATCGCGACGAAAAAGAACATCTGGCCTTCTTGTTTGGTGACGTGGAATGCCAGGAAAACGCGTTGGTGCGTGTACATTCGGAGTGCTTCACCGGCGACGTGCTCGGCTCTACCCGCTGCGACTGTGGCGAACAGCTTGAAGCCTCAATTGCCGCAATCGCCGAAAACGGCAGCGGCGCATTGATCTATTTGCACCAGGAGGGGCGCGGCATTGGCCTGCTGGAAAAATTGCGCGCGTACAACCTGCAAGATATTGGGTACGACACCGTAGAAGCCAATCTGGCGCTGGGGCATCAAGCCGATTTGCGCGATTATTCGGTTGCCGCCGAGATCATTCGCCATTTAAAAATCCAATCGATTCGCCTGATAACCAATAATCCCACTAAAATCGAAGACCTGACCCAACACGGAATCGTTGTAATAAAGCGTGTGAGCATCGAGCCAACCATCAAACCCGACAATCTCGAATATTTACGCACCAAAGTCACGCGCATGAGACACATGCTCAATATGCCCGAACTGATCTCGACCACGCAGCATGAAGACGATTGATGATTTTCTGTTGCAAGTTGAGCGCGAGCACAAATCCAGCGATCTCCCCCTTGTGACATTGACCTACGCTCAAAGTCTCGATGGCTCACTCGCCTTGCGCCGCGGCGCGCCGATTGATCTCAGCGGCGAGGCCGCTTTTGCTCTGACGCACCGCCTGCGTGCCTGGCATGACGCTATTCTGATAGGCATCGGCACGGTGCTCTCGGATGATCCGCGACTCACTCTGCGTTTGATAGAAGGCGAAGACCCCCAGCCTGTAATTCTCGACTCACAACTCCGTTTGCCCGCGACCGCCCGCCTCCACGCACATCCGAAACCCGCCTGGGTTTTCTGCGCCGAAAATGCGCCAAAAACATCAGGAGGCGCAACCTGCCAGATTTTTCCGACACCCAGCGACGAAAACCACCGACTGGATTTGCGGCATATCCTCAAAAAGCTGCACGCCAACGGTATTCGCCGACTGATGGTAGAGGGCGGCGCGGAGATTATCGAGAGTTTTCTGCGCGCCGGGCTGGCAAATATCGCCATCCTGACCATCGCCCCGGCCTGGGTGGGCGGCGTTAGGAGCATATCGTCCCCGCTCGGCACAGGCGGGAGCTTGCCAAATTATCCTCGCTTGCAAAACCTGCAAAGTGCGCAACTTGAAGACAATCTTATCGTCTGGGGAATTGTAAACAAAGCATTTTCACGCTAAGCCGCCAGAACGCAAAGATTAAAGTAGAAAAAACTGTAACCAACGAATGCTCACACGACAATCGCTTTATTTCACTGGCCCGCGCAGGGTCGAAGTTCGCACCGAAGATTGCCCCGTACCGCGTCCGGGCGAAGTACTGGTGCGCACGCAACTCTCGGCAATCAGCCCCGGTACCGAGATGCTGATCTATCGCGATCAGGCTCCCAAACAACTGGCGCTCGATGAAAGTATCGCCGCCCTGGAGGGCAATTTTCAATATCCCCTCAAATATGGCTATGCCGCTGTCGGGGAAGTGGTCAGGCTCGGAGAAGGCGTGGAAGCGGATTGGCTGGGGCAACGCATCTTTGCCTTCAATCCACATGAAACACATTTCATGGCCCCGGCCTCGGGGTTGATGCGCCTACCCGAGGGCTTGTCCCCTGAAGATGCCGCCTTTCTACCCAATATGGAGACGGCGCTCAACCTGGTGATGGATGGGAGTCCCGTCATTGGGGAACGCGTGGCGGTCATCGGGCAGGGCATTGTTGGGCTGCTGACTACGGCGTTGCTGGCGCGTTTTCCGCTCGAAGAACTGCTCACGCTCGATTTTTATGCCAACCGTCGGGAGGCCTCCGCCACACTGGGGGGGCACGCCCTCCACCCCGATGAACTGCCAACCGCCCTCCATCACCACGCCGATCTAATCTACGAACTCAGCGGCGCGCCGGACGCGCTCAACACAGCCATTGCCCTGGCCGGATTCGATAGCCGCATCGTGGCCGGTTCGTGGTATGGCGAGAAGCGGACCGCGCTCAATTTGGGCGGCGATTTTCACCGCAATCGCATCCAGATCATCTCCAGCCAAGTCAGCACAATTGCGCCGCGCTTCCAGGGCCGCTGGGATAAAGCTCGCCGTTTTGCGACGGCCTTGCAATTGTTGGCCGAAATCCGCCCGGCGCGCTTCATCACCCAACGATTCCCGCTCAGCGAAGCCGCCGATGCTTACCGTCTGCTCGATGAATATCCGCAGCAGGCCATTCAAGTCATTTTTGAATATTGATGAAAACAAGTTTCAGTACTGAATTTTAACGCGAATGTCACGAATGAAAAAAAAGGAAAAATTCGTGTCATTCGCCTATTCGCGACATTCGTTTTTCGTTTTTGAAGAATTGTGTACAGATGTAAGGTAGAAAAGCTGTAATAAGGAAACCCGGAATGCAGGAAGAAAAATTCATGGATTCTTGGCTTCCTCATAAAAAAATTGTGTTTGGTTTCTGTCGAGTCTCATACAAAAGTTCACGCAAAGCTGCGAAGACGCAAAGAAAAATTCCAAGAGAAAGTTTGGTGTCTTTGAAACTTTGCGTGAGACAAAAGGAGTCCTATGTATACCGTAGCCGTGAAACGTGATTTCATTGCCCAGCATTATCTCATCGGAGGGGATTGGGGGCCGGAGAACGACCTGCATTCCCACCACTATTTCATCGAAGTGCAACTGCATGGCCGCACGCTCGATCCGCACGGCTATCTGGTTGACATCGTGGATATTGAAGCCAATCTCGATGCGCTGATTGCTGAATACCGCGATCAGACGCTCAACGAAATGCCATCCTTCGCCGGGCTGAATCCCTCGATTGAGCATTTTTCGCGCATCCTGTGCGAAACCCTCGCCGGGCGCATCCAGGCCAATACGCTGAATGCCATCACAATCCAACTCTGGGAGAACGAAATCGCCTGGGCTTCCTACCGCGTGGAAATTTAGGTGCGATGAAAATTGGCTTGTTGATTTACGGCAGCCTGGATACCATCAGCGGCGGATATATCTACGACCGCTATCTGATAGACGATTTACGCGCCCGCGGCCACTCCGTCGAAATCGTCTCGCTGCCGTGGCGCAATTACGCTGCCCACCTGAGCGACAACTTCTCACCCACGCTCTATCAATGCCTGCGCCGCCTGGATGTGGATGTCCTCATTCAGGATGAACTCTGCCATCCATCGCTGTGGCGCGTCAATCAACATCTGCGCGGCAAGATCAAATATCCCATCATCGCCCTCGTCCATCACCTGCGCGCCTGCGAGCAACACCCCGCCGCGCTCATGCCGCTCTACCGCCGGATGGAACAGAATTATCTGCAAAGCGTGGATGGATTCATTTTCAACAGTCAGACGACGAAGTTGAGCGTGACGCAATTGGTGGAGTCTCTGTCCCCCCATGTGATCGCCTACCCTGGCGGGGATCGTCTGAAGATGACGCTCAACGACGATCAGATCAGGCTCCGGGTGGGTCGGCGCGGCGCGTTGCGGATTCTCTTCCTGGGGAGTATCACCCGCCGCAAACAGCCCCACCTGCTCTTGCAGGCCTGCCTCGCACTGGATTCCCCCAATGTGCAGATCACGCTGATCGGCAGCCAGCAACCCGAACCGAGATACGCCCGTCACATCCGGGCGTTGAGCGCCAAACTCGGCGAAAAAATTCCCATCAACCTGATCCCTGCGCTGGATGCCGCTCAGCTGCCCCAACATCTGAGCGAGCACGATATTCTGGTTGTGCCATCCACCTACGAGGGCTTCGGGATTGTCTATCTGGAAGGCATGGCCTTTGGCTTACCTGCCATCGCCACCCGCGCCGGGGCCGCCCACGAAACCATCCGCCACGGCGAAAATGGCTATCTGATTGAACCGCATGGCGCGGGCGCGCTGGCCGAATATATTCAACGGTTGAGCGAAGATCGCAGCCGACTGCTGGAGATGAGTTTGGCTGCGCGCAAGCATTTCGATAACGGCCCCACTTGGGCAGGCATGAGCGCAGCGATCAATGGTTTTTTGGAAAGAATTATTTTAAGTGGACTGCGAAAAGCAATTTAAAAACCTGTCATTGCGAGGAGGCGAAGCTGACGAAGCAATCCCCCGTTTTTCGGCGAAATATGCCAATTTTGAAGATTGCTTCGCCGCTCACTGCATCTCACAGCGGCTCGCAATGACTGCGTTTTTTTGATACTTTCTGGAATCTAAAAAACAATACAGGAATTACCGAAAAAAAGCGATGCAAACTAATCAACTGCCTCCCTTCACGGATTATTTATTGTCAAAAAAAAGCGTCGATGACCGCGCCTTGAATTTACGCGTCTGGAATCAATTCGGTGAAAGTTTACAGCAACGTGCCACCCTCAAAGACCAGCTTGATATTCTCGAAGTCGGCGGCGGGATTGGCACAATGCTGGCGCGCCTGCTAGAGAATGACACCCTGCCAAACTGCCGCTACACGCTGGTCGATACAGAGCCAGACAGTATTGCCTATGCGCAAGTTTATTTAGAGAATTGGGCCAGGGAAGCCAACTGGCGTTTTGAGTTTGTTACGGATGACAGATTCAGGCTGACGAACGACAAGCGACGCGTTGATGTCGAAACGATCTGCGGTGATATTTTCCCCCTGTTGGCGAGGTGTCCCGCGGCCTGGGACGCAATGATTGCCCATGCCGTGCTGGATTTATTCCACCTGCCCAGCGCCTTACCGAGCCTGTTGACGGCGCTCCAGCCCGGCGGGTTGTTTTATACCACGATCAATTATGATGGCTTGACGATCTTCGAGCCGCCGCTGTTGCCCGATTTCGAAGCTCAAATTCTGGCACGCTACAACCAGACGATGGATAAACGCCGCACCGACGGCCAGCCCAGCGGAGACAGCCGCGCCGGGCGGCATCTCTTTGGCGAATTGCGACAACATGGCGTTGATATTCTCGCCACAGGCAGCTCCGATTGGGTAATCTACGCCAACGCTCTTGGCTATGCGCAAAATGAAGACGTTTTCTTGCAACATTTACTCAATTTTGTTGAAACAGAAATGCGCCGCCAGCCCGATATCGACGCTATTTTGTTGGAACGCTGGATAGCAACTCGCCGCCAGCAAATCACTGACGGAGAACTCTTGTGTATTGTGCATCAGATGGATTATCTTGGAATGTTGCCGAAGTAGCCCTACTAATGGGTCTTACGCATCCCAAAGTTCTTCGGCCGCGTGTATGCCCGACAGATACGCCCCATGAACCGTCGCCTGATACTCGCGCGAGGTGGCTTCGCCAGCGAAAAATAAGCGCCCAGAAACCGGGGTAGCCAAAGCATCCAGAGTCTCCCCGTCGGTTCCCGGCGTCAGATACGAATAAGAGCCTAAGGCATAAGGATCAGCCGCCCAGCGTGTAATCTGCCATGCCAATGGATCGGGAATATTTTCGCCAAATATGGTGCGCAGGGTTGCCATAGCGTCGCCAACAATTTGCTGATCAGACCAGGCTTCGGTTTGACGCGCAAAAGTGGCCGCGTTGAAACCCAGCAAGATTGGCGCATTGGTGTAATGCGCTATATTCAGCCACTCTGCCCATTCACCTTTGCGGGGTCCAATATAGCCCAGCAATTCAGCCGCTTTAGGCCAGAATATATGGGGAAAACGCAAATACACTTTATCAAGTAAACCCATCCCCAATTGCTTAATCGCACGCTGCTTGTCCACGGGAAGCGCGGGAGAAAATTGTACGCGTCCACTTTTTAGTATACCCAGAGGCAAAGTGATTACAGCGCGATCAGCATCATAGAGATTTTGATTTGTAGTGATTGTCACACCGCCATCGCTATATTCCACGCGCTGAACAATTTCATTCAACCGAATATCCAGCCCATCGGCGAGCAGCGCAATAATTTGCTCATATCCATCGGTGAAGATGACATCTTCACCCCCGAACTCATCACCCTGGTCGAAAGAAAACGCCGATAAGTTGTTTATATCCGCAGCGAATTCATGTTCAATGATTGTGTTAAGGAGGTACAAAATTATCTGTTTCTCATTTGCCGAGATATCTTCTTCAGCAAGTGCAATACCCAAGACGGCTTGCAGGGAAACGTCGTCATTCAACATTTCAATTGTTTCGGTTATATAGTCTTGCACCACCGCCTCATATTCTTCAAGTCTGTCGTAGGCTGCGTTGGTGAGTTCGCTGCCTTCTGCCGTGTAGATCCAATGATTCTCGTAATCCGTCTCAATGGTTTTAATATCATTGGCGTTCGCAAGACGAGCAATCGGATTGTTGGTAATCCCATGGATCCACGAGGCACCCATATCGAGCGGCGCATCCGCCCACTCCCTGCTAGTCCAGATACGACCACCCACACGCGGGCGCGCTTCCAGAACGATCACGTTATACCCCCACTTTTTTAGCGCGCTCGCAGCGCTGAGGCCGGCAATCCCGGCCCCAACGACAATAACGGTTTCATCACCTTCTTCCAACATATTGCAACGGCTCGCTGCCACCGCGCCTCCCAGCAAAGTGACGATCTTCAAAAAATCTCTACGGTTCATTAAGTATCCCTCTGGCAAGCAGGTTTTTTCTACATCAGGTTATGCGAATGATCTTTCCAGACCCCAAAAACCACAGATGAACACAAATAAGCGCTGATGAGTTTTTTCAACCACATGCACCGGCGTTCATCTGTGGTTCCATCTAAATGGTTGGCAGGAATAAATAAAAGCGGCTATACGCGTCTCATACGCTGTTCTACCGCATTTAGCAATATGGTGAATGCTTCGGCGAATTTCTTCACACCCTCAACTTCAAGTTCCTGCGTCACGGTATCCATCGAAATACCTAGTGCGGCCAATCCATCCATAGCTGCCTGTGCTGCAGCTACATCTGCATCCAAAGTCAGCGCGGCCACACCATGATCGCCAAAGGCCACTAATGTAGCCGGGGGTACCGTATTAACTGTATTGGCCCCAATCAACTCATCGATATAAAGCGTGTCTTTATAAGCAGGATTTTTGGTACTCGTCGAAGCCCACAAAGCGCGCTGGATCTGACCACCCATATCGGCAATCTTTTCCCAACGCTCGCCTGCAAAAACTTCTTTGTGGCGTACGAAGGCTAGCCGTGCATTAGCAATGGCAATTTTCCCTTGTAGGGCTGCCGCGCGCGGCGCCAAATCTCCGCCTGCGTCCACAAGGGTCTGCAAACGCGCGTCAATATTCGAATCGATCCGCGAGACAAAAAATGAGGCCACGGAGGCAATCCCATCAATCGGTTCCCCAGTTGCAAGACGCTGTTCCAATCCCGTCAAATATGCATCCATAACAGCCTCGTACCGGCGGATCGAAAAGATCAAGGTCACGTTGACATTTATTCCCGCAGCAATTGTGCGCGTAATCGCAGGCAAGCCCTCCACCGTAGCGGGAATCTTTATCATCAAATTAGGACGACCGACTCGTTTCCAAAGGCGCTTCGCTTCCTGGCAAGTTTTCTCAGTATCCCGCGCTAGATATGGGCTGACCTCCAGGCTGACATAGCCATCCCCGCCATTGCTTTGCTCATAAAGCGGCAGAAAAACATCACACGCTCCTTGAATATCGGCTATAGCAAGACTCTCGTAGATTTGCTCACTCGAATAATCATCTTCAGCCAGCGTAATTAAGTCATAGTCATAATTGTGCGAATTGACGATTGCATTGCTAAATATGCTTGGGTTTGAGGTAACCCCGCGAATTTCGCCGCGCGCAACCATCGCAGCCAACTCTCCGCTTGCCAACAAATGCCGTTCAATATTGTCGTACCAAAGTGATTGCCCTAAAGCATGTAATTTGTCTATTGCGTTCATACACTCCTCATTTGCCCTCAAAAGCTGATACGCTCATTTTTGCAGGGTCTAGAAATCTGCATTAGCCCACCCGGCAATTGTACCGCGAAGCAATAACCGTCCTCCTGCGCCAGGCACCTTCTTAGCAAACATTCATCTCACCTTGCCCAAAAAATAATCACACATAGTTCATCCATATTATTTAGATGTTTTTGAATGACAAAAGGCGGCTCGGCCTATGATGTTTTCCACTATTGAGCGCCAATACCTTTTTATATAGTAAATACAGCGCGATTACCATCTATTTTTCAATTTAAATGCGCATAACAGGCTGATGAAACACAAAGTCAATCGGTCTGAAAGAGTATTTTTCTCTTGAGGCTCTCAACGCTCACTTAATTACCCACAGAGTCTCGGCCTCCATTGCCGCCAAAAAAGTAGGAGGTACCTGATGGCAGCGAATACCATTTCTCATTTTTCACCTTTTACCCAAGAATTCTATCAAAGCCTTTTTGATGTTGCTGACGGCGAAAATATCAAGACCTGTTTGCAATGCGCCAACTGTAGCGGTGTATGTCCCCTGGGTTACGTGATGGATTTTCCCCCTGGACGGATGATCTCCTGGTTGCGCGCAGGCATTTTTGATGAAGTCGTCGAGAGCGATTCGGTCTGGATGTGTGTATCGTGCTACGCCTGTGTGGAGGTGTGCCCGAAGAACATCCCACTAACCCCCGGGCTGATGACCCGCGCCAAAGAGGAAATGCTCTTGGCGGGCAATATCCCCACGGAATTGCAAAGCGCGCTGGAATTCTCACAGCGCTACGGCAACCCCTTGGGCGAGTCCCCACGCAAGCGCGCGGAATGGGCAAACGGGCTGGAACCTGAAGTGCCTATCATGCGCAAACTCAAACGCCCAGTGGACGTACTCTGGTTCGTGGGCGACTATCCATCCTATCATCCGCGCGTGCAACAAACCACACGCGCTTTCTTCAAGCTATTGAATGCCTTGGGTATCGATTTCGGCATTCTCGGCCCCGAGGAAAGCAGCGATGGCGACTCGCAACGTTTGGCGGGCGAACGCGGCCTATTCGAAGTGCTCGCCGAAAAGAACGGCAAAGCCTTTAGCAAATATGAATTCGGCGAAATCATCACCACCGATCCACATGCCTATAACGCACTCAAGAACGAGTACCCTGCATTGGGCATCGAATACCCGGTGCGTCATTACACCGAATTTCTGGTCGAACACCTGGATAAGATCAAGGCGTTGCTAAAGGGAAACGCGGAAATGCGTGTCACGTACCACGATCCCTGCTATTTGGGCCGCGCCAATGGCGTTTACGATGCACCACGCCAGCTCTTGGAGGCGATTCCCGGCATAGAACTGGTTGAAATGGAGCACAATCGCACCACCAGTCTGTGCTGCGGCGGCGGCGGCGGTGGGATGTGGCTGGATGGCTTCCAGTGGGAAAAAACCGGTGTGCGTCTCTCGGATTGGCGCGTCAAAGAAGCCGCCGATTCCCAAGCAGACGTGTTGGCCGTGGCCTGCCCCTACGAACCGCCTCGCTTTGAAGACGCCGCCAAAACCGTTGCGGGAGCCGACAAGCTCATCGTCAAGGACATTATTGAACTCTTAGCCGACGCGTTGTAAGCAAGTCAGGAGGTGAAAGATGACCAATATCGTGGTTTTAGCCAAACTCGTGCCGGATCTCGTTGAAGAACTTGAGATTGCCGAAAGTGGCACCGCGCTCGATATGGAATGGCTGCGCCTGATCATCAACGAATTCGATAACCATGCCACTGAGCAGGCCATTATTTTAAAAGAGCGATCAGGGGGCGAAGTTACTGTGATTGCACCGGAAGCCGAAGGGGTTAATGAGATGCTCTACACGATCGCGGCCAAAGGCGCGGATCGCTTAATTTTATTGAAGGGTGATTTTGAAAATGGTGTAAACAACCACGCGCTGGCACGTGCCTTTGCAAGTGCGGCGAAAGAACTCAAGCCAGACCTGGTACTCACGGGCGTGCAAGCCAACGACGACCTGGATGGATCAGTTGGCCCCTTAGTTGCCGAATACCTGGGGATGTCGTATGTCGGCTATATCTCGGGTGTTTCTGTTTCGGGGGAAACCGCAGTCGCGCGCAAGGAATACCCCGGGGGCTTGATCGCTGAAATGGAAGTCGCTTTGCCGGCTGTGCTGGGCATTCAGGCAGGCGAGGAACCGCCGCGCTACGTGGCCATCAGCAAAGTGCGCCAGATGATGAAAACCGCCACTATCGACGAGCAAGAAGTTGGCGATCTGGATGCGAGCGGCGGACCAGTGGTGCAACGTATGTATGTGCCCGAAGCCGCCGAACGCGCCGAAATGCTGGAAGGCGATGAAGAAGAAGTCGCCGCCAGACTGGTTGAAATTTTCAAAGAAGCCGGATTGGTGTAAGGAGGAGGATGCAAATGAATCAAGATATTTTTGTTGTAGTTGAGCATCTACGCGGGCAAGTTGCCGATATTTCTTACATCATGTTGGCTGCGGCTCGTGATCTGGCGCAAGCAACGGGTGGCGAAGTTGTAGGCGTGCTGCTGGGGCATAACGCTCAGGATTTAGCCAACGATTTGGCCGCGGATCGGTTACTCTACAGTGATCATCCGGCTCTGGCCGAATTCACGTCCGACGCATATCAACAAGCGTTGGCTGGGCTGCTCACCGCGCAGGCACCCCGCGCCGTATTCTTCGGCAGCACCTCCATCGGTTCGGATATTTCCGGCGTACTCTCAGCCCGCCTGGGGCTACCACTGGTAAGTTCCTGTATTCGGGTGGCAGATGGCAATCTCATCAGCCAGATTTGCGGCGGCAAAATTATGGCGGAAAGTGCTCTCTCGAATGAGACCACCCTGATCACAATGATCCCCGGAGGGTACAAACCCGCACAGGGGCAGACCGAAACCTCACCAGCAATAACCACCTTCGAGGTCAACATTGAAGCTCCCCGCGTTTCGCTGAAGCAATATATCGAGCCAGAAGCCGCCGATGTCGATATTTCCAGCGAAAATGTGCTCATCGCCGTGGGGCGCGGCATTCAGACCGAAGACAATCTCGAACTGGCGGAAGAACTGGCCGGATTATTGGGCGGTGTGGTGTGCGCTTCGCGCCCGGTGGTCGATCAGGGCTGGCTGCCAACCTCGCGCATGGTCGGCAAATCGGGCAAGAGCGTGAAACCGAAGTTGTATCTGGCGCTGGGCATCAGCGGCGCGCCTGAGCATGTTGAGGGTATGACGGATGCTGAAATGATTGTCGCCATCAACATGGATCCCGATGCGCCGATTTTCGATATTGCCAAATATGGCGCTGAAATCGATCTCTTTGATTTAATTGATCCACTGCTGGAAGCGCTTGAAGAAGCATAGGCACGAGACCTCAGAGGTCTGTCGGAGGATATTATGCCTGAACGAGTGAATTATTGGGGCATACCGCATAATTGGGGCGCGCCGGAACTGTACGTGTACACAATTATGTTCCTGGCCGCCTTTGTTATGCTGTTCCGCTTTTATCGCCAGGCCAGCCTGTGGTGGAAGATTGGGCAGCCTGAAGCGCGCTGGGATAAACTCCACCTGCGGCTGGGACGGCTGATTCAATATGCTATCGTTCAAACCAAAGTTCTGCGCCAACGCTACCCCGGCGTGATGCATGTTGCCATCGCCTGGAGCTATTTTGTCTTTTTCCTGGGCACAGCACTGGCGACCATCCACGACCACTTTTTCGAGTTTCTCTTTGGCAACACCCTGATCGTTTATAAATTCACCCTCGATGCCTTCACCATCGTGTTCCTGGTCGGCGCGGGGATGGCCATCTATCGGCGCTATGTGCAAAAACCACGACGCCTGACGCTAGAGCCGGGCTTCACCGGATCGCTGACGCTGATTACGCTGATCGTGCTCGGTGGCCTGTTCACCGAATCGCTGCGGTTGGCGGTGGAACAACCAGCCTGGGCGTGGTCATCTCCGGCGGGCTGGGGGCTGGCTCAACTTTGGATCGCCACCGGCGCATCCGATGCTGCGCTCACAAGCTGGCACCTTGGCATCTGGGTTTTCCACTTACTCATTGTGGCATTGACCCTCATCACGCTGCCCGTGGGCACGCTGATGCACGCCCTCACTGGGCCGCTGAACGCTTTCTTCTCGAAACTCAACCATCCCTTCGGCACATTGTCGCCGGGTAAGGAAACGCCAACAGGTAAGCCGATATATGTCAGCCAGTTGAGTGATTTAAGTTGGAAGCAGTTGCTCGATGGGGATGCCTGCACCGAATGCGGACGCTGCCAGGATGCCTGCCCGGCATTTGCCGCGGGGACGCCACTCAGCCCGAAAGAGTTGATTCTGTCTATTCGAGATGCACTACGCTCGAACGGTTCCCAGTTAGTCGGCGAAGCTATCGCCACCGAAGCCTTATGGGCCTGCACCACCTGCGGAGCCTGCATCCACGAGTGCCCGGTGCTGATCGAACATCTTGACGCTATCGTAGACATGCGCCGTTATCTGGTCATTGAAGGCGATGTAGATGCCGAATTACAAGACGCGCTCACCAATTTGGGACGCTACGGCAATTCGTTTGGGCAATCCGAACGAATGCGGGCCAAATGGGCCAAAGGTATTGAATCCAAAATCAAAGATGCGGGCAAAGAGCCGGTCGAATACCTGTGGTTCGTGGGCGATTATGCTGCCTACAGCCCTACCCTGAGCGAAATTACCCAGAAAACCGCCGCCGTATTCCAGCAAATCGGGCTGGATTTTGGCATTCTCTACAAAGGCGAAAATCACTCCGGCAACGATGTGCGCCGCGCGGGTGAAGAAGGGCTGTTCGAGATGCTGGTTGAAAAGAATATGAAAGCTCTGGAACGCAGCGAGTATCAGACAATCGTCACAACGGATCCGCACAGCTATAACGCCCTCAAGAATGAGTACCCCAC